>JBAXHR010000091.1:0-4653 GCA_037138835.1 Candidatus Moraniibacteriota bacterium
GATGTTTATATGTTTAAATGCTTAAATGATTAAATGTTTAGATGTTTAGATGTTTAGATGATTAAATGTTTAGATGATTAAATGTTTAGATGATTAGATGCTCTGCTTTTTGCGAATAAAAAAATAACCAGCAAGCATCGCCAGCAAAACCACCCCAAAAAGCGTAATTTTCCCAAAAACCCGCGTGTTTAAGGCTAGAAAAGCGATCAGCGCCGTAACTGCCCAATAGAAAAAGCAGATTTTGCGCTGAGACCAGCCTAGGGCCAGCAGACGATGATGCAGATGGCGCTGGTCAGGGCTAAAAACACTTGCGCCTGCTTTGTAGCGCTCTGCAATGACCCAGAGGGCGTCCAGCACTGGAACTGCCAAAACAAGCAGGGTGGTGGCAATTTTTGCCCCCGCAAACAAAGCCAACATCGCCAACATAAAGCCCATGAAAACTGACCCGCTGGTGCCAGCCAAGATCTTGGCGGGATTGAAATTAAAAAAAACAAAAGCCAGCAGTGCGCCCAACAAAGCCATTGCAATAATAGCCACGGGCGGTTGATTGACTTCTGGACGCAAACTGACCAAAAAAATTGCCAGCGCGCCAATGACAGAAATTCCCCCACTAACCCCATCAATGCCATCTGCCCAATTCATCGCGTTGATGATCAACAAAATCCAAACAACCACGATCAAAAAATTCAGTATCGTTCCAGCATTTCCATTCAAGAAAAAAACTCCACCCAGTGGATTGGTCAAATATTCCAACCGAATTCCCAAGGCAAAAACAAAGCTAGCTAGCGCAAATTGAAAAAGCAATTGCTTCTGCCAAGCCAGTTCCCAAAAATCATCCCGCAAACCCACGAGCAAAATTGCCCCGCAAGCAAGAAGCACCCCCAACAACTGCCTTGAGATTATCAAATTACTATCTGCCAATAAAGTCACAACAAACGCCAAGATAATCGCCACCCCACCGAAACGCGTAATGCCCTGCTGATGCAGATGCCGCAAAGAAGTGCGCTTATTTTTCTCAGAAAAATGCTGAACTTTGACTATTTTTATAATCCCAAATAAAAAAACAACCGCCAACAAGAAAGAAACGACAAAGGGATTTAGAAAAAGGTTATCCATAAGAAGAAGTTGTTTAATGGAGGCTCGACCTCCATAATGGAGGTCGAGCCTCCATTAAACACAAAGCTAATCTCATTTCTTGCGCACTTTTTCGGTGACCCAAAATTCTCCGAAATATTTTCCCAACATCAAACGAGTCTGACTGTCCAGCGCGGGCAACGAACCAAGCGTGGGGGCAATAATTGGCGCCAAGAACCATTGCGCAAACATATAAATATATCTTTTTTTGCTGTATCTTGCTGGCCTTGGTGGTAGCAGAAAGAAATTCAAAAATACCAAAATCACTAAGCCCACCATCGCCAAACTCATCAAATAGCGAGTTACGATTGGCAAATTGTGCGCCAACACGCTTTCATTGAAAGCTGAACCACCAAAAATCAGCGGGAGCCAACCCAAAATTGCCAAGATGAAAGCCGAAGTTCCCCAGGAATGATGCCCTTCCAACATCTCAAAAGCCACTGAAAGTTTTTTGCTAGTTTTGACTTGCTTGTCTGGCCAAAGCGCCCGCATAATCACGGGGAAATTTTCAATTCCATAAGCCCACCGTCTTTTCTGCTTGTATTGATTTTGAATGGTTTTCCAATAAGTTTCAGCCAACACCGCATCAAGCGACACTGGCAAATAAATTGGCTGGACTTTGTAATCACCATGATAATAAGCAAAGCATTTCCAATAGATAATTGAGTCTTCGCTAATCATATTCAGTGGCCAAAAATTCACCCGCACCAAAGTGTCAAAAGGTTCGCTGTGCGAAGAAAAAGTCACCATCTGTTTGCGCGTGCTTTGAAAAAAATGCCAGAAAGAAGAACCCGTCACAATCACCCGCACAAAAGCATTGGTGTCCCAAAGATTGTTGTGATACATCGGAAGCGGTTGATAAGAGCGTTGCAAGCGCTTGGGGTCAGTCACATAAGCATAAGTCAGGGCTGCAAAATATTGCTTGTGACAAACACTATCACAATCAAAATTGGAAAAAATCACACGGTCATAAACAATCTTGTGCTCATCCAGATAGACCATCAATTTTTTGGCCGCATAAGTTGCGTTGGAAGCTTTGCATTTGAGCTCATCCGCTGAAACTTCATGCGTGGTCACCAAAAATTCTCGAAAAACTCCTTTGAATTTGTTTTGCAGGTAAGCCACCTTTTCCAAGCGTTGCGCTTCGGGTTCGCGCTCTTCCGTGGCCAGCAAAATGATGATTTGCTGATTGGGAAAATTGCAATCCGCAACCGCCCGGATCGCTGGCTCGATGATTTCAGCGGGTTCGCCTGCGGTTGGCAAAAGCACCACATGCACAATTTTCCGCCAATCCCAAATTTCCCCACTTTGGGGAATAAGCTGCTGCACTTGTTGTTGATAGGCGCGCAGGGTGGCAATTTCATTTCTCACTTTCCAGCGATTGGCAAAATTTCGCATTTCCCGCAAACTTTCTTTGAGGGATGCAATCTTTTTGCTAATTTCTTTTTCGTAAGCCAAAGGGTTGATGATGTTCTGACAACGCTCCCACCAGTCAATTTTTTTGCCATTTTGAAAACGCTTATACGCCACCACGGAATAATAAGTTATGAAAACAATTCGGAAAATCCAATAAATATCAAAAAGAATAATAAAAACAGCCATCCAAATTGGCCGAGCAAAAGAAAGCACTGTCATCCCGATCAAAGTTGTCCAAGTCAAAGCCCCTGGAATTATCTCCATCGTGCGCTGAATCAAGCGTTCTTTTGGCTCAGTGGTTTTGGGATCTGGGAAATAAAATTGCTGCATATTCGAAAGTTTAATAGTTGATCAAAAGTAAACTTGCCACACCGATTGAAAGTCCAACTTGCACAATAAAAGTTGCCAACATCAATAAATGCGCCACGATGCGCTCTTTGCGTTGATAAAACAGAAATCCCAAAGTGGCATTGACCAGCAAAAGAAACAAGCCGATTGAGGGCATCAAATACATCTGCCACCAACTGCCGATCACATCCACCCCGAAATATACATTGTAATGGAGAATAATCAAAAAATCAACTGGCCGGATGAAAAAAGCAATGAAGCCCCAATTTGCCAAATTGACAATCAGCGAACCAATCAGCACCCACTGAATAAAGGCGCTGCGAAAATATTCCAGCGCAAAAAAGTTTTCCAATTTGATTTTCAGGTTTTTGAGGTCAAATTTCATTTAAGTTTCTTTGTGTTATATTTTTCGAGTTGATTTCTCACGATATTTTCCATTTCCAAATGCGAAACACTGCCTGCATTTTCCAAAATCTTCTTGTCATTCAAAATCAAAAAACTATCCAGCTTTAAAACCCAATCTTTCATATACATCACTCGCCTTTCCACACTTTGCAATTCCGCAAACGAGAGAAATTGTTCCACCAAGAGATTGAGTCGCTTTAATTCCAATTCTTCCAAATAGTTTTTGGCAATTTGCGCCTGATCCCTGGTGATAATCTCACCTTTCCAATTTGTTAAACCCAAATTACTCTTTTCACTGTCAACTCGCTTAATGATAATTTCAGCCGCTGTCAGACCCGTGATGGCGTAGTGAAATTTATTCTGCACAGTTGCAAAAAAGTTCTTGGCATATTCTGTCCGAGGATTATAGTCCGCGCTAGTGGCAAAAACATCTGTCACTTTCAGATAAAAATTTCGCTCCGAGGTTCTGATTTTTCTGATCCGGTCTTCCCACTCCTGAAAATATCCCTTTGTCACATTACCATTTTCCAATCTTTCATCGTCCATCACAAAACCTTTTACTATATATTCCTTCAATTTTTGCGTTGCCCAAATACGGAACTGGGTGCCTCGTAAAGAATTTATACGATAACCGATGGAAATTATGGCATCCAAATTATATAGTTTTACTGGTCTTTTTATAGCTCTATTACCCTCTTTTTGAACTATCGAGGATTCCTCGGTAGTTAAGTCTTCTTTCAATTCTCCCTCAATGTAAACATTTTTAAGATGCAGCGAAACATTATCCACACTACAATTAAAAAGCTCCGCCATTTGCTTTTGCGAAAGCCAAACGGTTTCATCCGAAGTTGTCACTTCAATTTTTGTTTTCCCATCTTCGGTGTTATAGATGATGATTTGATTGTTGTTTTCTAGGCTCATTGTTACTTTTTATTTCTCTTATTTTACTAAATATTCAACCACCTCATTTAATTTTGGTTCAAAATCACCCTCCGTATTGAAAACTGAAAATCCATATTTTTTGGCTTCTTTTTTAAAATAAAGGCTATAAACTTGAACCATTTTGGTGGCACAATGCAAAGTTTTCTCATCAACTGTATCGCTCATTAGCCAATCATTTTGAATATTTTTTGCAAAACCAGCCAGGATATCATTCTCACTTTCTTTTATAAGATAAACGACTTTAATGTTACGAAAATATTTTTCCTTTCTCAACTCATTGACCAATTCTGGTAAAAGCTGGACACCCTCAATAACAATATCTCTATTTAATATTGCCTTTTGATTGACGAATTCCCTAATTCCCCTCCATAAAGTTCTTGCCTCAACAAGATCAGCATTGAGTATTTG
>JBAXHR010000092.1:0-4601 GCA_037138835.1 Candidatus Moraniibacteriota bacterium
ATTGGGCAACTTGAAAAAATATACGAAGCCATCAATAATTTGAACAGGCGGAACTATGAATTGAAAGCAAAATTCAAAAATGATGAAAAGTTTGCCAGATTGCACAAGCGAATTTTGGAAAAAAAGTTGGTCAAAACTCGCGAAACAACCATTTTTGAAACTTTAATGGACATCAAAAAGCAGACCGACGAGCAGGTTTTGAATATGACGCACATTGTGGACAATCCAGAGTTTTTCTCAGCTTTTATGAGTCCCATTGTGATTGATAATTTTGAAAATCATGGCATCCGACTTGATCTTGATTCAGCTCGGCAAATCAACACTCAAACAACAGCTGAATATCTTTATCAATTTAACCAATAGAAAAATATGACAGAGCAAGATTTCACTTCCAAAATCAAACAACTCATTGACAATCTCAAAGGAATTTGCAGTGAATATGGACTTGGAAACACAGGTGACGAATTCAAAATCATCACCCAGGTTTTTCTTTACAAGTTTATGAATGACAAGTTTGGCTATGTGGTCAAACAACTTGAACCAAATTTGAAAAATGCTCAAAATTGGGAAGAGGAAATCAAAAAATATTCAGAAAAAGACTATGAATTTTTGCTGATGCGAGTTGGGGCAGAAAGCGCCAAACTCAAACCTGATCATTTCATTTCCACGCTCTACAACAAAATGAATGCAGAGCAATTTGCCAAACTTTTCAGCGACACTTTGCGCGAAGTGGCAAAACTCAACAGTGAGGTTTTTTCCGTCAAAACTGAAGAGGGGAGCAAAATCCAGCTTTTTTCGGGCATTGATGAATATCTGCGAAATTTTTCCGAAAAGCAAAAAGACAATTTTTCCAAAGCGCTCATCAATCAATTGGTGGATGTGAGTTTCGAAGATATTTTTCAAGAAAAGTTTGATTTTTTTTCCACCATTTTTGAATATCTCATCAAGGACTACAACAAGGATGGGGGCGGAGTGTATGCGGAATATTATACTCCTCATGCCATTGCTAAGATTATGGCAAACATTTTGGTGGAAAAGCCGGTGAGCAATGTGACCGTGTATGACCCGTCGGCAGGCTCGGGAACACTCCTGATGAATGTGGCACACAAAATTGGCGAAAACAAATGCACCATTTATTCGCAAGATGTGTCCGACAAATCCTCACATCTCTTGCGCCTCAATTTGATTTTGAACAATTTGGTGCATTCCATTCACAACATTATTCAAGGTAATACCATCAAAGACCCCTATCACAAAGACAGCAAAGAGTTGCGAAAATTTGATTTCATTGTTTCCAATCCGCCGTTCAAACTTGATTTTAGCAATTGGCGCGAAGAGCTTGAAACCAAGGAAAATGCTGAACGATTCTTTGCTGGCATTCCAACTGTGCCGAAAAAGAAAAAAGATTCTATGTCGATTTATTTGCTTTTCATTCAGCACATCATTTTTTCACTTTCCAAAAAAGGCAAAGCGGCCATTGTGGTGCCGACAGGTTTTGTCACTGCGCAAGCAGGGATTGAAAGAAAAATCAGGGAAAAATTGATTGAGCAAAAAATGCTCAAAGGTGTCATCAGTATGCCGAGCAATATTTTTGCCACCACGGGCACGAATGTTTCAGTGATTTTTATTGATAAGGAAAACACTGATGGTAAAATTGTTTTAATGGATGCTTCCAAGCTGGGAACAAAAATAAAGACTGATGATAAAAATCAAAAAACCGTGCTTTCACCCGAGGAGGAGCAGAAAATTATTGACACTTTCAATAAGCGAGAGGCGGTGGAAGATCTTTCGGTGGTGGTCAGCTACGATGAAATCAAAGAAAAAAATTATTCTTTTTCGGCGGGACAATATTTTGAAATCAAAATCCAGTATACCGACATCACGCCCAAAGAATTTGCCGAAAAAATGCAAACCCACGAAGAAAATTTGGCTGGCTATTTCAAAGAAAGCAGACAACTAGAAGAACAGATTTTTGGTCAACTAAAAAACATAAATTATGAATAAAAAAACACCAGCTACAAAAAATATCAAAGATCAACAAGATCTTTTTCTTCGAATTTCCAATGCACTGTATCAGGCAAGGCAAAATTTTGTTCAGTATGTAAATATCACAATGGTAGAGACATATTTTGAGGTGGGTAAAATTATTGTAGAATATGAACAAAAAGGCTCTAAAAAAGCAGAATATGGCAAGGAAATCTTAAAAAAACTTTCTCAAAAACTAATCCAAGATTTTGGCAAGGGTTTTTCGGTGCAAAACTTGGAAAGAATGAGGCTTTTCTATCTTATTTTTGGAAAATCGCAGACAGTGTCTGCCAAATCAGAAAAATCCTCAACATTGTCGAGGAAATTGAGTTGGTCTCATTATGTTCGTTTGCTGGCTTTTGCTGATCAACCGCTCAAATTAGAATTTTATCTGGCAGAATGCGAAAAATCGAATTGGTCTTTCAGGGAATTGGACAGACAAATTAAATCAGCTTTGTTTGAAAGAGTAGCCTTGAGCCCAAAGATGAATGGATTAATAGTGCAAAATATCAAAAAGTATCAAGAGCCAAGAGATTCACGAGATATTTTCAAAGAGCCGTATATTTTGGAATTTTTAGGATTAGAAGAAAAGCCAAATTATTCTGAAAGTGACTTTGAACAAGCAATTTTGGACAATTTGCAAAAATTCTTGCTTGAATTTGGTCATGGTTTTACTTTTGTAGCTAGACAAAAAAGACTGACTTTCGCCGAAAATCATTATTATGTGGATATCGTTCTTTTTAATAGAGTTTTGCAATGTTTTGTATTAATAGATCTCAAAATAGACAAACTGACTCATCAAGATGTTGGGCAAATGGAAATGTATGTTAACTATTATGACGAGGAAGAAAAAAGGGTGGGTGAAAAGCCGACTATTGGTTTGATTTTATGTCCAGAAAATGATGAAGGAATTTTGAAATATGTATTGAGTAATAAATCGCAAATTTTTAGCAAGGAGTATAGGGTAATTTTGCCAAATGAAAAGGAGCTGAAAAAACTGATTGAAGATACCAAAAGAGCAATCCAACAAAGAAATGAAAACAGTTTTTAATTTTAAAAAAGGATTGAAGTATGGGTAAAAGAAGATTATTGCCATTAACAGAAACATCAATCAAGCTCATCGACGGCGATAGGGGTTTTAATTATCCAAATAAAAAAGATTTTTCTAAAAATGATCATTGCTTATTCCTTGATTCGTCAAATCTTACAAAGAATGGTTTCGATTTTTCTTCCAAAGTATTTATTAGCGAAAGCAAGGATCACGCTATGGGAAAAGGCAAACTTCAGAGAAGTGATCTTGTGATGAACACTCGTGGAACATTGGGAAATATAGGATATTATACTGAAAATATCCCCTATGAAAATATGCGAATTAATTCAGGAATGCTTTTAATAAGAGGTGGTGTTGAATATGACCAAAATTTTTTATACGGTTTTTTCAGAAGTAAATTATTTTTCTCCCAAGTAGAAAATATTATGTCGGGTTCTGTGCAAAAGCAATTGCCAGTTTGGATTTTTAATTTTATCAGAGTTCCGAAATTGGATATAACCACACAACAGAAAATCGCTTCGGTGCTTTCGGCTTTGGATGCCAAAATTGAAATCAACAACAAGATCAATGCCGAGCTTGAGCAGATGGCAAAGACACTTTATGATTTTTGGTTTGTGCAATTTGATTTTCCTGATGCTAATGGCAAACCATACAAATCCTGTGGCGGAAAAATGATTTGGAATAACGAATTGAAAAAAGAAATTCCGCAGGGGTGGGAGGTGAAAAAACTTTCATCAATTTTTGAATTTCAGAAAGGTGTTGAACCAGGATCTGCTGAATATTTAGAAACCAAAATTAATGAAAATTGTATCAAATTTTTCAGAGTTGGGGACATTGAAGGAGAAAGTTCTGTTTGGGTAGATTCAAAAAATAAAAAATATGTAAATGTTGAAAAAAGAGATGTGATCGTCACATTTGATGGTTCTGTCGGAAAGCTTGGATTTGGATTAAATGGGGCTTTTTCAGGTGGATTAAGAAAGATTTATGATAAGAATAAGAAATTTGATAATTCTTTAGTGTATTTTATTTTCAGAGACGAACGAATTATTTCAACTATTCACAAATATGCAACTGGATCAATATTGCTTCATGCTAGTGGCGCAATAGACCACCTAGTTATTCCCTTTAATGATGTGAAATACTCGGAATTCCAAAAAAATATAAAACCAATTTTTGATCAAATGGTTTGCAATAAACAAGAAAATCAAGAACTTTCTTCGCTGCGTGATTGGCTTTTGCCAATGCTGATGAATGGGCAAGTGGAGGTGGCATAATTTGAAACTAAAATCATCCAAAGCCCGTCCTCGGCTTCTCGGCTAAAATTCTTAATAGTTGGTAAAATTGGTAATTACTACAACAAATTTTAATAAAATAAAACATATTATGCAAAACTTATCCAAAATTCAGCGGGCGATCAAATTCGCCACCAAAACACATGAAATTTATCAAAAGCAAAAACGCAAAGGCAAGGATGTTTCATATATCACACATCCTTTGACAGTCGGAATCCTGCTTTCCAGCATTG
>JBAXHR010000093.1:0-4577 GCA_037138835.1 Candidatus Moraniibacteriota bacterium
TTTCAAAGACGACAGAAAATGCAGTTTCGGTGTCATAGTTAAATGATTTGACACGACCAAAATGCATGTTCTTGGCTCAAATAAAGCATTTTGACATCAAAAAAAGAGGCGCGAGCCTCTTTTGGATATGTTATCCGTCTAATTTGTCCTATCCGTCCTATTCCCTAGACTAGATTTGGTAAAATTTCTCTTTTGGTGCTTTGCAAATTGGACAATTGTCAGGCATTTCGCCTTCAAACAGTTCTCCGCACACACTGCAGATGTGGTATTCCCTGGCTTGGATGTCGCTTCCCGCTTCAACTGCCTCCAATGCTTTGATGAAAGTTGCTTGGTGAGTTTTTTCCACGGCGTTGGCGCCCATAAAACTGATTCCAGCTGCTCCATTGTTTTCTGCTTGGGCCTCCGCAATAAACTCAGGATACATGGTTTCGGTTTCATAAGTCTCGCCTGCAATGGCGGCTTTGACATTTTCGATAGAGTCTTTCACTTGGCCTAAAACGCCCAAGTGCTTGAGGGCATGAATGGTTTCACCATCGGCGACGACTCTGAAGAGTTTGGCCAAATTAGGCTTGCCTTCTTTTTCGGCCACTTTGGCAAAAGCCAAATATTTGCGATTGGCTTGGGACTCTCCTGCGAAAGCTGTTTGGAGATTTTCTTGGGTTTTTGACATAGGTTTGTTTGAGATAAAAAATTAGTTGGCTACTTTTAGAGTATAGCACAAGAAAAAATGTTTTCAAAAAATAAAAAGGCCAACAGTGTGTCGGCCTTAGAATAAACAAAAATCAAACCTAATCCCATTGGTTTTTCATGCTTAACTTAAGCAAAAAACCTACTACGAGATAGGCCACAATCCAGATTAAGGAATACCAATAGGAAAAAGAAAAAAGGTATGCATAAAATAGGGTTGCAATTGATGCTAAAAGGCAAGCAGCGCCAGCGCCGATACCAATTGCATACTGGAGGGTTGCGTCATCCTCAGAACTGTTATCGCAAGCTTCTTCGAATTTAAATAAAATCCAAAAAATACTTTTAATTAAGGTCGTCCAGCTTTTAGATAGAAAGCTATTTTCGTGTTGGAATGTACCCATAAAAACACCATCCTTTTTTTATTTTTTAAAATAACCATAGCTTAATTACTGAAACTTTAGCAATGATGGAGTTTTTAGTCAATAAAAAAAGAATAGGCACGAATTTTTCGTGCCTACGTTTGAGTTTATTGTTCAATTTGTTTTCGCCAATCTTTTTTTAATGCTTTTCCCTGAATAAACTGGTCCAAAAGAAATCTGCGCTCCGTTAATTTTTGACCAATAACATTTGGTGGATAAAATTCCTTAATATTATCCAGTTCGGTTATATCTGCGTTGTTCCCGCTCAAGGAGTCCGTTTTTAGGTGTTCCCGCTCACTGACAAATAGCATGATTTTATTTTCATTTTTCAAAATAAAAATTGAACCTGCTGGGATATGATCCTTGAGTTTAAATTTTTCATAAAAAGAAGTAGTGATTTTTTGACGATTTTCACTCCATTGTAGCGTTTTGTTGTGATTCCATACTAAGACACTGGTAAGCACAATTGTTGTTAATATTACTGATGTAATTTTCAAAATATATGCATATCTTTTCATTTTATCCTCCACAAGTTTAATTAAAAATATAATGATTCGCAACCTCGGTAAGAACCCTAATTATTTCGACTATTATGGGGATCCAAAAAGATATTTTAGCCTTGGTTTCATTTTATTCTCCAATACTTTAAGTTAAATTGGTAAAGATCTTCTTGCTAATCCTTGATGAATTAACAACTAACTCTACTGCTTTTTAAGCAGTAGTCAATTTTAATAGAAAAAATTATTGTTTTTTTCTTTTGTATAAGCATAATTGAGTATTTGTTGTCAGAATTATTGACACATTTAACAAAAAATGCTAGGATATTTTTATGAATGAAGATCTTGTTCCCCTCATTGAATCTATTGGGCTTAAAAATAAGGACGCCAAGATATATCTGGCGCTTTTGGAATTGGGCAATGCTTCAGCTTCGCAAATTGCTAAAGTTGCCAAAATTAAAAGACCCACGACTTATTTAATCCTGGAAGAGTTAAAAAAGAATGGCTTTGTTTCGCAATCAGCAGGAAACAAGACCAAAAAATATCAAGCGATTAGCCCGGAAATAATTTTAGCCAAAAAGAAAACTGATTTGAAAAATTTTGCGGAAATGATTCCCTTTTTGCAAACTTTGCAAAACAAAAGTGGGATGCGCCCAAAAATCAGTTATTTTACCGACAATGAGGGAATTCTAAATGTGTATGAAGATTTAAATTATGCCAAAGAAGCTTTTTATATTTCTTCTTATCAAAAAATCAATGAGCATTTTGGTCACAAATTGGCACAATGGACAAAGAACTATGAGAAAAATTTTTACAAGGTTGATGCCAAACATCTTGTTCCGAATACTGAAGCAGAGTTGCCTTTTGCTCAGCAATTTGCCAAAGCTGGGCAGAAAGTCAGACTCTTGCCAAAAGAAAAACGCTTTGATACTGATTTGGTATTGACGGAAAACAAACTTTCCATCTCTTCGCTCACCGATGAGCAACCCTTCTTGGTTCTGATTGAATCAAAACAACTTGCCGATTCTCTGCGTCCGATTTTTGAAATCATCTGGGAGGCAAGCCAGGAGTTGGAATAGAGAATTATTTAACACTGGCTGTTTTCTCTCTTAAAAAAGCTTTGATGTCTGCTTGCATACTTGGTTTGACAACCATTTGTAGCGCCTCCTTAACTGTAGCCCAAACAAAATCAGAATGTTCTTCTGAAATTTTCACCTGCTCATTGCTTGTTTGACACCAATACATAATCCCCACCAATTCATTTTCGGCAGTTTTTTCTCCTCTGAAAGGATAAAAGAGAAAAAAAGTTGACAACTTTTTGCCATTTGCTATTATATAAACATACCTACCCCCTAGGTATGACAATTAAACAATTAACTCAGAAAAAAAGTTGTGATTACAGAGGAAAAAAAGAAAAAAATTCGTATTGGTTACAAAAAAGCCACCAGCTTGCTTGCCAGAATTAGTCAGATGGTAGAAAAAGATTGCTATTGTATTGATGTGATGCAACAAAACCTGGCAGTTATTGGCTTGTTGCGATCGGCTCATGAATTGTTGATGGAAAATCATCTCAACACCTGTTTCAGATCCGCGATGGCTTCAGAGGATGAAAACAAGAAACAGCAAATGACAGCGGAGATTCTCAAGGTTACAAAATTATACAACAAATAACATGACTCAAGCAGAAAACACTTGTTGCAAAAAAGAAATTGGCGAGAAAAGAGGTCTTTTGACTGGCATCTTGCTTGGCATTTTGCCTCATTCTTTCTGCTTATCTTTTACCATTTTTTCAATAGTTGGTGCGGTAACAGCTAGTGCCTTTTTGAAAAAATTTTTGCTTCTCCCAAATTTCTTTTTGATTTTGGTGGTTGTTTCATTGGTGTTGGCAACTTTTTCTGGGGCAATTTATCTAAAGAGAAATCAGTGCCTTTGTTTTGCTGGGGTTGGAAAAAAATGGAAATATCTTGCCGCGCTTTATTTTGCAACTATTGCTATCAATTTATTGATGTTTTTCGTGGTCTTGCCAAACTTGGCCAATATGAACTCTCAGGTGGCCTTAAAAGAAAGCGCAATTGGACAGTCGGCACTTGCTCAGGAAAAGTTTTTTTCTGAAGCGTCCATAAAAGTGCAGCTTCCCTGTTCTGGTCATGCGGCGCTGATAATTGATGAAATCAAGAAAAATTGCGAAGTTGAGTCGGTGGTTTTTTCTCTGCCAGACACTTTTCTTGTGAAATATGATTTGCTGAAAACTACGCCAGAAAAGATAACTTCATTGGAAATATTCAAAACCTATGCGACAACCCTAGATTAAAAATGGAAAAAGGTCGAATGAAAAAAGTTTTTTAAGTTAATAATTTTTTAAGCTAATAATCATATGGAAAACGAAGAAAAAACAACTTGCGACTGCGGATGTGGTTGCAATTGCGGATGTGGTGAAAACAAGGAATGCACCTGTGGTTCAGAATGTGATTGCGGTTGCAACAAATAAAACAAAGCAATCAAAAACACCCGAAAGGGTGTTTTTGATTTTTGAGCTGTTTTTATGCGGAAGCTCGAACTTTTTTTGAAAAGAATTTTTAATTTTCCACTCGAGCGGGCAAAAAGGGAAAGGGTCTGGGAAAAGGAATTTTTACCAGCCCTCGCTTTTCGATTCCGATTTTTCCGCCGCTGAATTTCGTGCCAATTTCATTGGCGCGCCGCCTAAATTTTTTAATGTAGCACAAAATTATTAAATTTTTCTCCTATTTCGTTTATTTCTGACAATAAATCATCCCAGCCAGTTGTTATATTTATAAATCCCGCTTCGGCCAAATTATGGGTTGCGTAATAAGGAATTTTCTTTATCTTATTCTTGTCGCGTGAGGCAAACTGATTAAAATAATTTTTGTTTATCATCAGCATCTTTTCAATACCAAAAATTATCCTGTTTAATTCTTCAAGGTTAATTTTTTCCTTTAAATAAGCACAGAAGGCT
>JBAXHR010000094.1:0-4457 GCA_037138835.1 Candidatus Moraniibacteriota bacterium
TGTTGTATTTCTTCTTGTGATAACATAAATTTTTATCTACGAATTACGAATTTTTACGAATGTACGAAAACACAACCACCGTTACTTCATGAAAAAACAAAAATAATCTCAGGTTCGTACATTCGTATTTTTTCGTAATTCGTAGAGATGATTACCCCAAAAGTTTCAAAAACTCTTCTTCCCCAATCACCTTGACCCCCAACTGCTGAGCCTTTTGCAATTTGCTGCCCGCCTCACTGCCAGCCAACAAAAAACTGGTATTTTTACTAACCGCAGAAGAAACACTGCCACCTGCTTTCCTTATCATATCTTTTGCAACGCCTCTTGTAAAGCCCTCCAAGTGCCCCGTCAAAACGAAAGTTAAGCCTGTCAGCTTATAGCTCTTAGCTTCGCTAGCTTCATTAGGAATAACAATTTCCACGCCCAAGGTCTCCATTTTTCGCAGAAGCGCCAAATTTTCTTCACTACCAAACCACTCCGTCAAGCTCTGCGCCGACTTTTCCCCAATGCCCTTCACCTCTGCCCATTGCTCAGCCGTAATTTGCGGAAAAAATTCAATCACATCGCTAAGATTTTTTATTTTATTTTTTTCAATCTTATTTGTCTCCGCAATCCGCCCTGGGCGAAGTGGAAAATAAGTAGCATTGTCAGCGCCCTGGATTGCTTCGTTTGAGTACAAACTCGCAAAGACATCCAATTCATTGATTGCTTCAGCAATTAAAACGGCCGTTTCTTCGCCCACAAACCTGATCCCCAGCGCATACAAGAATTTTTCCAAAGAAATTTGTTTGCTTTTCTCAATTGCAAACACCAATTTCTCCGCTGACCTTTCCGCAAATCTTTCCAAGGGTTCAAGGTCTCCCACTTTCAAAGCAAAAATATCCGCACAATTGGCGATGATGCCCTCATTCAGCAAACGCTCCACGATGCTTTCGCCCAAGCCCACCATATCAAAACCTTTGCGCGAGACAAAGTGAATCAATTTGCCAAGTTCCACGGCAAAACATTTTGGATTCAAACAATAATGAGCCGCACTTTCAAATGTTTTCTTCATTATCGCCCTCTCCCCTTGGGAGAGGATGGCTGGTGCTCCAGCCAGGTGAGGGTCAGAAGTTTTCTTCATTATCGCCCTCTCCCCTTGGGAGAGGATGGCTGGTACTCCAGCCAGGTGAGGGTCAGAGTTGGAAACTCCCACTGCCTGTCTTTCCACCCTTCCCCCGCAAATCGGGCAAACTGCAGGCATTTGAAAGGTTTTCTCCGCCCCTGTGCGCAAGTTTTCCAGCACTTTGACCACCTCTGGAATCACATCTCCGGCCTTCCTGATGACCACCGTGTCACCAATTTTCACCCCCAGCCGATTTATCTCATCTTCATTATGAAGGGTTGCGCGGCTCACCACAGAGCCTGCCACGCGCACTGGACGCAGATGCGCCACAGGCGTCAGCGCCCCGGTGCGACCCACTTGCACGGCAATGTCCTCCACCACCGTCGTCACCTGCTCGGCAGGAAATTTGTAAGCAATGCCCCAGCGTGGCGCCTTGCCCGTGTATCCCAAAACTTGTTGCAAAGCTTGGTCATTAACCTTGATCACGATGCCATCAATTTCATAGTCCTGCTGGTTTTTTTTGGTTGTCCAGCTTTCATAAAACTGTTGCACTTCCTCGATTGATTTGCAAAGTTTGTAATGGGGATTGACTTTGAATCCCATTTTTTTCAGCAATTCCAATTCCTCCACCTGCGTTTGGGGTGTATTTTGTATTTCATCAATATCATACACGAAGCTATCCAACTTGCGCGCTGCGGCAATTTTCGGATCCAGTTGCCTGATCGAACCAGCCGCTGCATTGCGCGTGTTGGCAAACTGCGCTTCGCCATTTTTTTCTCGCTCGCAATTTATCCTGGCCAATTCTTTTTTGGCCAGCCAACACTCACCCACCACGGTAACATCATTTTTCTGGGACAATTCCAAAGGCACACTTTGAATGGTTTTCAAATTGCTCGTCACCTCTTCCCCCACCACGCCATCTCCCCGCGTGGCACCGCGCACCAAAATCCCATTTTCATAAGTCAAAATCATCTTGAGCCCATCAATCTTCAGTTCGCAACAATACTCAAGCTCTAAATTTTGAATTTTGAATTTTGAATTTTGAATTTCCTTTGAAATTTTGTCATTTGGATTTAAGCTTTTATTGGAAATTTGAAATTGGGATTTAGAAATTAATCGCAGCGTCTTCTCTTCCCACGCTTTGAGCTCTTCAAAATCAAACACATCGTCAAAAGACCATTGTTGCTGGCTGTGGCGCACTTTTTGAAAATTTTCCAATGGCTCGGCGCCCACGCGTTGCGTTGGCGAAGTCGGCGAAAAAAATGCTGGAAATTCTTTTTCCAGTTTGAGCAATTCTTCAAAAAGCGAGTCATAAGCCTGGTCAGAAATTTCTGGCGCATCTTGCACATGATATTTGTGCCGATGCTTGTCGATTTCCTGCCGAAGCTTGTTTATTCTGTTTTGAGCTTCCATCTTTTGCATATTTTGATTATACCACAACAACCAAAAAAATCCTCTCTCGAGGTTTTTACAGGAATAAGGTTTTCCAAGGACGGTCCTCGGAGGATTTCGTCCCGTAATGCTATTTGGATGGTTAACTATGACCATTCCTTTGTATCATCTCCAGCAGTTGGCACACGAAATCCAGTAGGACAGGTGCTACTATTATTGGCTTCATTAAAAGTATAATAATTACCATAATCACCCACATTAACAGCACCAACATTGCGATCTAACCAGCATTTTCCATCTTCAGCGACAATAGATTTATAAGTAATCCCATTAAAAGATATGTCATTACCACACCATGGAACTTCACAACCAGTATTCCCACTATTCACAACAAAACCAGCAGAACATTTCCAAGCACAGGCAAGCTCAGATGTTGAATAAAATAATGCTGTATTGACAGAGGGACTTCCACCACCAGGAATCCAGTATTCAGCTCCTGTTGTTGGTAACGAGCCAGTGCAAGCAAGCATAAGTAGGCGGTACAACATACGCTGCAGCGGCCACCACGGGGGCGGACAAATTTTAACGATAATTTCGCAAAGAAACCGCAGTTTGCAAAGCAAGGGGTTTTCCTGTTTGACCAGGCTCCTGAATACTAAGATTTATCAGTACATAACCAAAGCTAGGAGATGCATCTGTTGCCAAAGTCGATCTCACACTTTTAAAAGAGCCATTATTTAGTAAAGTCAAATCTTGCGGTGCCTGCATATTTGCCCAATCACATTCATCAATGGACTTTGCCCCAATCGTCTTTGAATTTTCAAGTGTCAATTTCTTGTTTGACGCAGTGCCATTTATGCGGTATCTTAAACATTTTTCTTGAGAAAAATCATAAACATTTAAAATACTATTAGTGGCATCATACACCACATCACTTGTTCTGAGAGTTTTTGCCATCAAATTCATCGCGAAATTGGCTTGTTCAATGTTGTTTTGCATTTTCTTTTCTTGGACATAAGTTTTCAAAAAAGAAGTGAACGATCCTGCAATCATCACCATCAAAAAAGAAAACAAAAAAACCGAAATCAAAGTTTCAATCAAGGTGAACCCTTTTTTGTTTTCTGAGGTCTTTTTTTGTTTTCCAAGCATATTTGTCTTTTTATGAATTTTTTAAAATCTTGTGTTATTCCCTTTTTCCCTGTGTCATTCCTGCGTTCTTTGTGTCATTCCTGCGTAGGCAGGAATCCAGGATTTTGCAATACGATTTTTCAAACTATTTCAAATATTCATAAAAACAGGCAACAAGAGTCAAATCCTAGATTCCTGGTCAAGCCAGGAATGACAGAAAAACTCTTTTTACTATTTCACGTAACTACCCATAATATTCCACAGATAAATCTTGCCACCTCGGATTTTCCTTTTCAATTAAATTTATTTTCCACTGCCTTTTCCATTTTTTTAGTTGCTTCTCCCTTAAAAGTGCAGAAACCACATCATTGGTATTTTCACTATAAACCAAGCTATGCACTTTGTATTTTTTCGTAAAACCATCAATCAAATTATTCCTGTGTTGATATACCCTCTTTATTAAATTATCAGTAACTCCAACATACAATGTTCCATTTTTCTTACTTGCCATTATATATACAAAATAAGTTTTTTGATTTTTCATAGTCCTTGTTTGTGTTAAGGCGTCGATCCATCAGCTGAAAAATAGGTGGTCACTTGCACGCATTTGCTTGCCAAGTTGCAAGTTGCCGGGAAAGCTCCGTTATCTGTCCACCACACAAAAACATCAAGCTTCTGGCTACTTTTAGTAAATTTAATCTTGCGAGCAAATTTAGTATCAACTTTATCAGAAGCGACGGTAGCTGACATTCCATCTGCATATTGCTTATTATCCACCCAGTATAATTTCTTATCACTCCAATTAGCTAATTGAATGTTATAACTATTATAA
>JBAXHR010000095.1:0-4353 GCA_037138835.1 Candidatus Moraniibacteriota bacterium
CTGCCCAGGGCAAGGAATAAATTTTTGACGAAAAATTTATGACGCGGAATTCCAAACCTACCCGCTCATAGAGAATTAAAACAGACCTTAAGGGTCTGTTTTAATTTCTTTAAATATGGGTAAGGGGAATCGAACGGGCAGAAGCTAAGCAAGATTTTGTTCAGCAGAACGAAATCGTAGCGTGCGTAGATGGATGCGACCATAGGAGCATTCAGCTCTGCCCAGGGCAAGGAATAAATTTTTGACGAAAAATTTATGACGCGGAATTCCAACCCTACCCGCTCCAAGCAAAAAAAAAGACTCACTGGAGTCTTTTTTCGTTGGGCTTTCAAATATATCCAGAAATGCTATAATAAAGTTGGATAATTTTTTAAAAGTAATTTTATGACAGAAAAAGTAATTTTGATTGTATTGGTTATTGCTGCTGCCACAGTGACGGGCTATGTGCTTGTGCAGGATGCCAAGACTACTATTGATAATCCTCAATCAATCGTAGGCAAACAAACCAGTGAAATAACTGCGACCAAAACTGCATCGCAACCTGCAGCCCAAACTTCCACAGGTGCTGGTGCTACGGGGGCGGAAGAGCGAGTCAATGCTACAATGGATGAAAGTGGCAGAAAAATTACCCCAGATGCCAACAGCGCTAATGTTGATTCAACTCCAGTTGCCAACACCGCGAGTGAAGTTAATAATTCTAACAACAAAAAAATCATGGAACTCGAAACCAAAACAACTCAAGCAGGCACAGGTGAACGCGTAGTGAAGAGTGGCGACAAAGTTTCCATGTTGTATACGGGGAAATTTGTTGATGGCACTGTGTTTGATTCTTCCGAAAAACATGGTGGAGATCCATTTGATTTTACAATTGGGCAGAGAGGGATAATTGAAGGTTGGAATCAAGGTACTTTGGGCATGAAACTTGGAGAAAAGCGAACCTTGATGATTCCTTCGGCGTTGGCTTATGGTCAGTCTGGTCAAGGCAGCATCCCACCGAACACAGATTTGATTTTTGAGGTAGAATTGGTGGCATTCCAATAAAAAAGTAATCAGTAACTGAAAATTATTATGAATGAAGAAATCAAAAACAAACTGAAACAATTGCTAGAGGCGAAAGCTTTGTTGGTCTTGGTTGGGATTTTGGCAATCACAGCGATTGTGGTGGTTTCGCTTTTGCGCGAACGCATTGTCAACCCAACCCAAAATCAAGTTTCTGTGGTTGGCCAAGGCAAAGTTAGTTATCAACCAGATACCGCTACGGTGACCTTGGGAATTCAAATTGACAAGGCGTCAACGGCAGACAGCGCACTGCAACAACTGAATGAAAAAAATGCGCGCACGATGGCGGCTTTGGATGGGCTGGGCATTAAAAGGGAAGATGTTCAGACGCAAGCATTTAGTCTTAATCCGCAATATGATTATAAAGATGGAGTTTCAACGGTGGCGGGATACAATGCTAATCAGAAGCTTACGATTAAGGTAGTTGATATTATTAATAACAAGGATTTACTTAATCAGGTGGTGGCAGTGGCTGGTTCAGCGCAAGCCAATCAGGTGACGGGGATTGAGTTTTCAATTTCAAATGTCAATGATTTGAAGCAACAAGCCAGAATTTTGGCCATTGCCGATGCCAAAGCGAAATCCGGCGCGTTAGCCATGGCGGCTGGTATCAAACTCGGCAAGGTGGAAAATTGGTATGAAAATTTTTTGCAAGCCCCTGATTTGCAAAATTCAAATGCTGGTTTTGGTGGTAGCGACATGTTGTCCTCCAAGGCGATCGCTACTCCTCAGATTCCCACTGGCACGCAGGATATTGTGGTGGAAATGAATCTCAATTATGAAGTGAAATAGGGTTATGTGTTTTGTATAATGTATTATGTATCATATAGAAAGATATGAAATTTGTAATAAGTAATTTATAAAAATATTATGCTTTTAGTTTACTGCAAAAAATCCTTGGCTGCGCTTGAGCCAGATGAGGAAGATGATGACGAAGATGGCAGTGATTTTGGTTGCTAATATGCTATTTTCTCGGAGTATTTCTTAAAGCCTACCGCGCTGGTAGGTTTTTTTTGTTGTAAGGTTGCCAGTTGGCTCGTTGTTGTGCTAGAGTGGTCGTATGAAAGTAGGCTTGCCAGTTGGCTTTCGAAATTGATAAAAAGCCTTATATAACAAAGCTATGAAAGCCTCACAACAAAAATCAGTCAGTTTCTATTTTCAGCAGATTTTGCTGGGTTTTTTTGATGCTTTTTTGATACTTGCTGGCGTTGGGGTGGGCACATTGGCGTGGCTTTACTACTCGGCAACTCCAGCTGCTAGTCAACTAGCGACACGCAAGATTGCACAAACCTCCACGATTTATGACAGCAGTGGCAAGCAGGTGCTTTATGAACTGCATGGCGAACAAAATCGCAAAATAATTGAGCACAGTGAAATTCCAGATGTCGTGCGCAATGCAACTATCGCCACTGAGGATAGCAATTTTTATCATCATCTCGGAATTGATCCACTGGCGATGCTCCGCGCATTTAAAGTTAATCTTAAAAATGATGCTATTTCGCAAGGAGGCTCAACCATCACACAACAACTTGCCAGGAGTGCTTTTCTGACCAGGGAGCGGACAATTCAGCGTAAAATTTTGGAAGTAGTTTTTGCGCTCAAGATAGAACGAAATTATACCAAGGCTCAAATTCTTGATCAATATTTAAATGAAGTTCCTTATGGCGCCAACGCTTATGGCATTGAAACTGCCAGCCAGATATATTTTGGCAAGGCTGCTAAGGATTTAACTTTGGATGAAGCAGTTTTTTTGGCAGCTCTCCCTAAAGCTCCTTCTTTCTATTCTCCTTATGCAAATCATCACAAGGAACTCGCAACTAGACAAAAGGATATTTTGTTGCGGATGGGACAATTGGGTTTAGCTTTGCCAACGGATGTCGCAATGGCAAGCAACATTGATACTTTTGCCAAAGTGAAACCACTTGCACAAAATATCACAGCGCCGCATTTTGTTTTTTATGTCTTGCAGGATTTGGAAGAAAAATACGGAACTGATTTTTTGCAAACAGGCGGGCTTTCTATTTACACCTCCCTTAATTATGATATGCAAAAAACAGCAGAACAAGTTGTTGCCAATGGGGCACAAAAAAATCTTACGCTTGGCGCCACGAATGCTGCCTTGGTTGCAATAAATCCCAAGAATGGAAATATTTTGGCGATGGTTGGCAGTAAGGATTATTTCAATCAGGCAATCGATGGTCAGGTCAATGTGACAATCAGCCCTAGGCAGCCAGGTTCATCTTTCAAGCCATTTGCTTATGCGCACGCTTTTGAAATTGGCTATCAGCCAGAAACAAAAATCTTGGATGCACCAACAAATTTTGGACCAGATGGTAGTGGCAAGAACTATATCCCACGAAACTATGATGGAAAATTTCATGGCCTCTTGACAATGCGGGAAACTTTGGCGCAATCACTCAATATTCCAGCAGTCAAGACTTTGTACTTGGCTAGTATTGATGGCACAATTGAGTTGGCTCATCGCATGGGCATCACCACACTCAATGATCGCAAACGGTATGGTCTTTCACTGGTGCTGGGTGGCGGAGAAGTTAAGTTGTTGGATATGGCTAGTGCTTTTTCAGTCTTTGCTAGCGAAGGGGTGAGAAATCCTGCGCAAGCAATCATAAAGATCACGGATAATACTGGAAGAACTATTCAACAAGCGCAAGCTGACTCAAGACAAGTGCTTGACCAGCAAGTTGCGAGAAAGATAAATTCAATTCTTTCAGATAATGTGGCGCGGACTCCAATTTTTGGACCAAGGAGCCCTTTGATTTTTGATGATGGCAGAGTGGTAGCCGCCAAGACCGGCACCACGCAAGAATTTCGCGATGCTTGGACCGTTGGCTATACACCTTCAATTGCTACTGGGGTTTGGGCAGGCAATAACGATAATCACCCGATGAAAAGTGGGTCTGATGGAGTTTTCGTGGCAGCTCCAATTTGGAAAGACTTTATGCAAAAAGTTTTGGCAAATCAGCCCAAGGAAAATTTCATTGCCTATGATATGCAAAACAAAACTGAGCCAAGACAAGCAGAGTCAGCAATGTCGGCAGTTACAACTTATTACAACAAAAAAACAGGCAAAAAAATGTCCCCAGAAAGAGCTAGCAAGGCAGACCAAGCAAAAGTGGTGCAAAAAGTGGAATATGTGTCCAGTGTTAATGCACCAAGTAATTTCACAAGCTCTTTCAATGTTGCGATGCCTTCGTCGGATGACCCAATGTACAAAAAATGGATAAATATTGGACAAGACCAAAATCAAAATTAGTGGTAAGATTTATTTATGTC
>JBAXHR010000096.1:0-4346 GCA_037138835.1 Candidatus Moraniibacteriota bacterium
AACCAAGAATGCGCGTCCTAAGAAGCAAACAAGGGAAGTAAAAATTGCTGACTTAGTTTCATAGAACCCTATATTGCGTATGACCCGTGGATTAGGTCAGCTGCTTAGCTTTTTAGTTTTTAAAATGAATTTTATTTTTTGTAGCCCCGCTTTCAGCGGGGTTTTCGCTGGGTCTTGCAAGGATTTGGGTTGGATGATAGAATATCAGTGTAAGTCTCTATCGTAAAATAAAAAACAAACTTATGCCAAAAATCAAAGACTTGGAAAAAATTGATCAACCGAGGGAATTGCTGGAAAAGTATGGACCGGAAAAATTGTCGGATGCGCAACTGCTGGCAATTTTGCTGCGCACGGGCACCAAGGATTGCAATGTGGTCGAGCTTGCCAAAAAAATTCTCAAGCAATTTGCAGGCGAAAAATTGCTCAACGCCACTATCAAAGATTTAAGTCAAATTCATGGGCTTGGCAAAGTCAAAGCCATTGAAATTTTGGCTTGTTTGGAATTGGGCAAGCGAATTTTGAAAGACAAAAAAGCCACTTTGCTTCTTTCGCCGAAAGATGCTTGGGAAAATTGCAAAGACATCCGCGAGCACAAAAAAGAACATTTTGTGGTTTTTTTCTTGGACACGCGCAACCAACAAATAAAGAGGGAAATCATTTCGGTGGGTACGCTCAACGCCAATTTGGTGCATCCACGGGAAGTTTTTGAGCCTGCGATCAAACATAGCGCTGCGCAACTGCTCATTTGCCACAATCATCCTTCGGACAATCCTGAGCCTTCAGATGAGGATATCGCCATCACAAAAAGACTGCGTGAGGCGGGAAAAATTTTAGGCATCGAAATTGTCGATCATGTGGTGGTTTGCAAAAGTACCTTTTTGAGCCTCAAAAATGAGGGCTTGCTTTGATTTATGATGTACGCTATAATGTACACATAAGCATTTTAAAATGGGATTATACGCAAGGTGTAGTTTCAAAAAATTAAGTCAGAATTTTTTACTCCTCTTGTTTGCTTTTTAGGACACGCTCCTGGTCAGGAGTTAAGACCAATCGCTCAGAATTCGCTCTCGCTCATAAGGCCCCCAAAGCAAACAAGCTCGTAAAAATTAGTGTTATAAATTGCGTACAATTCAGAAAACAAAATGAAAAAGAAAAACACGGTGTCTGTGACGCAGGCACGCAAAGAAATTTTTGCCATCACGCAGGAAGTTCAAAATGCCAACAATCACTACACACTGACTGAAAGAGGGGTGCCGAAGGCAGTTATTTTATCAGTGGCAAAATTTGAAAAAATGTTGGCAGGTCAACAAGGTCAACTCATTTTGGCCGACGGCAATCGCGGGGGTTATGGCGAGCCCTTTGCTAAATTTCCCGGAACGCTTATCATTCGCGATGAATCGCGGGTGGTTTATCTTTCAGTCAAAGATCAAGAGCGCAAAACCAAAGAGGCAAGCTTGGCCAAAGCGCAACTTTACATTGAATTGATTGAGAAATATGGCTATCCAATTGAACTGATCGAGCTCGGTCGTTATGTGCGGGTTGGCAAAAAAGAAAGCCGACACTACATCGAAGCTGATGTGATTGTCAACAATCGCAGTGGCGGTGTGGAGGCTGTTTTTGAAGTGAGTTTTTTTGGAGACTATGAAGAAAATCTCGATGCAGTGGTGGAGGACTTGTTTGAACTTGGCGACGCATTGAGCTGGTCAAAAAAACCCAAGCGCTTGGTCTATTTCTCAAGGCGTTTTGTCAATCAGCAAGTGCAAGAAAAAATTTTGGTGATTGATTTTCTGAAATTCAACTCTTTCTCTGCCTGGAAAAAAGCTGGCAGGCCAGGCGCGAATCAGATTTCTAAGTATGATGTTGCTGAATAATAATTAAGTTAAGTTGGCATTAAATTGATATGCAAAAAAAGAAACTTCGTTTTTTTCCAAAGACTACCTTGGTTGTTTTTCTAATTTTCTCTTTTGTTGCACCTAGCCCGTTTGCGGTTTGGCAGGCAATGCAAAAAGAAAAACAGATAACATTATTTGAACAGCAAGAAAAATTAACACCTAAAGAGGGGGAAGACATGGCAATTGAAGAAGCTGCTCAACTTAAAAAGAATAATATTGAAAAGATTCCTGCGGGGATGGCCACTGATCTTGCGCCGACTCAATTTAATGCAAATGTTTTGCAAAAAGCTAAATTGGCAAAAATCAAAAAAACTGTCGATCCAATGAAATTGGGAGGAAAAACCATCGCGGAAAATTATGCTGGTGCGTCATATAATGAAGAAAAAAAGAAATTAACAATTGACGAGCCAATCGGTGAAATTAAAGAAGTTGTTTTTAATGAGCAAAACTTGCCAACGAAAACTACTGATACGGCTGGCAACACAACAGAGGCCAAATATGATAGCTTGGGAAATATGCTTGAAATGGTCAATCCAAATGGTGATGTCGTGCATTACAATTATGACAAGCAGGGTAGGTTGTTGGCTAGTTATGTGGAAAAAGCTGCGCAAAAAAACAAAACACTTTCTTTCTGGGATAAACTATTTAGCGCCAATTCTGCGGTGGCTGATACCAAAGACGAAGTGGTTAATTTAGCCTATGCTGATAACAATGAGCTTGGGAATATTGAAAATCAAGCAGGTGTTGTTACGCAAGAGTTTACTGAAAATGGTGATTTATCTGTGAGCGTCGATGCAAGTGGAAATTTAAACAGTTATGAATATGATGACAATGGCAATGTAATTGGCAAAAAAACCAATGCGCCAGTTGAACAATTGTCAATGCTGTCTTCGCTGTTTGTTAATGCTGCTGAAGAAACAGTCACTGAGCAAGCAAGTTTTAGTTATGATGAAGAAGGAAATCCTGAATCTTCTGATATCACAATTTCAATTCCCGAGACAGAGGAAGAAGTTGCTTTGGCGGATCAAAAAACTTTAGTGGATAAATTATTGTCATTTTTGCCACGCGTTTCAGCGAAGAAAATGACGCTGAAGAAAATTTCCAAAACTGGGGAATATGACGAGCAAGGTAATTTGGTTGGAATGAAAAATCAAGCCGGTGAAGTTACAGCCTTTTATTATGATGAAAATGATAATCCAGTTGGTGGTGCCACTGCAGATAGGGACGGCAATTTAATTTTCGAGGCCAAATATACTCGGAATGAGCAAGGCAACTGGGCAGCGCGGCAAGATAATCTTGGCAACGAAGAAAATTATACTTATGATGAAAGAGGTCAACTGATAAAATATAGTATTAATGGGCAAGAGACGACTTATGCTTATGATGAACGCGGAAATTTGGTTAGTGAAAAAAACACAGTTGGCGAGCTTCTTTATACTTATGAACATAATAAATTGGTCAAGGTTGAAAAACCGGATGGTTCAACAAAGTCTTTTGTTTATGATGCGAATGGCAATTTGATTGAAAAAACCACTTGTGCGGATAGTGAGAATTGTCAGACCGTATTTTATACTTATACGACGAACAATTATTTGCAGTCAGTAACTATGCCTGGCAAAGAGACCGTCTTTTATATTTATGATGGGCTCAATCGTCGAGTGCAAAAAACTTTTGGCAACAAGACGCTTACTTATCTTTGGGAGGGTAATCGAATCACTGGTGAAATGGACGAAAATAAAAATATTGTGCGTAGTTTCGTGTATGATCAAGAAGGTAATTTGTTGTCGGTCATTAAAGATGGCGCAGTGTTTAATTTGATTAAAGATTCTCATGGCTCCACCGTTGCACTTACAGATGAAAATTCCCAAATAGTTGCGCGTTATACCTATGACGCCTGGGGAAATCCAGCTCAGACTCTTGAAAATTCCATTACACCGTTTTTATATTCTGGTTATTATTATGATCAAGATATTGAGGCCTATATTATGGGGCCAAGATTTTATGATCCAGCTTTGAAAAGATTTTTTCAAAAAGATCCTGCCCCAGCAGATCTCAATGATGAATTGACGCTCAATGAATATATTTATTGCGAGAACAATCCAGTCAATAATTATGATCCAGATGGGCATAAATCCAAAGCCAAGAATGACGGAAAATCTGATAAGGCTGCCAAAGAAAAAGCGGAAAAAGCAGCCAAGGAAGCCGAAAAAAGAGAAGCGGAACAAAAGAAAAAAGAGGAAGAGGCTAGAAAAAAAGCTGAGAAAGAAAAAGAAGAACAGGCCAAGAAGGCCAAAGAAGCGGCGGCCAAGGAAAAAGCCAAGGCTGAAGAATTAAAAAAGAAAGCCAAGGAGGAGGCTGAAAGAAAAGCGCAGGAAGTTAAAAAGAAAGAAGCAGAAGCAAAGAAAAAAGCCGAGGAGGCAGCGGCTAGAGCCAAAAAAGAAATTGAAGAAAAAG
>JBAXHR010000097.1:0-4328 GCA_037138835.1 Candidatus Moraniibacteriota bacterium
CATATAAACATATAAGCATATAAACATATAAGCATATAAACATATAAGCATATAATCATATAAACATTTGAACATAAATTCAGTAACAAGTAGCTAGTAATCAAATATGATTCGAGCGTTCACAATTATGTCATGCTGAACTCGTTTCAGCATCTTCTAAATTTAGTTCATTACTCCAGCTAAAACGATGATCCTGAATCCACCAACTGGCGGACAGGATGACACAATTTTTACAACAATTTAACAATGTAACAATGTAACAATTTTGCATTTTTTGAAACAATCGCCAGCCCTTGGCGTATTAACCAATGTAAGCCTCTCCTTTATACTATATCTTACCTTTTATATGAGTATTCTACCACCCCTTGACAAAAAAACCAAGCTGTGCTAGGCTACTTAGTCAGGTAAGTAAAGGATGTTGTTTTGATTTTGCGTTTGTTGTCCTGTAGACAGCTGGGGGCTTCTATCTTTTGTCCTCAGTATCGGGTGCTTTTTTGTCCAGATCTGGGTTGGGTGGTTTCGGCTGCGCTCCTCCTCGACACTGCTCCTTCCCCGGCGGACCCGTCTGCTGGGACTTGTCTACAGAACAATCAACGCAAAACTTAGCTTTGCCACCGAAAAAACCTTCCCACTCGTGGGAAGGTTTTTTGTTTGCGTAAAATGAGCAGTTCCAAAAAATCCAGAGAACCTAAACTTGCTACTTCAAAATATTTTCAATCAAACTAGGCTCAATTCCCTGCACAAATTCAAAATCTTGCTCGCCAGTCTCCTTGTTTTTATGCCTATATTCAACAAACACTTTCTGTCCATCATTTTTGTGCTCAACAATGAAAACTTTGAAATATTCCACATAATCAAAACCATCTTTTTTTAAAATTTCCACAAATTCATTTCTCTTCTCTGTGCCTTCTGCCAATTCAATTACTTTTGCCAAAAAACATTCTCCCACACCCATGTGATTTGGCAGCAAGCGTTGCAGAACTTTGTCGTATTTTTTTACTCCTGTTTCTTCTCCTTCAGCATTTTTTTCTTGTTCATCCTTATGTCTTTCTAAAAATTTAGCCCACTGTGGACTAGCCTTTTCATATCTTTCAACGAGTCTTGCGCCTTGCTGAGCTTGGCGCAGATAGGTCGAAGTAATTTCATCACCAGCTGCCTTTGCCTTTTCATCACTTCCATCCACAAAAGCTTCCAAATAATTTTTATTTCCAATAGAAGGTTCATAATCATTTTTATAATAATCACTTTCTGGATTCATATAATAATCCAAGTCCTTGCTAGTTCCAAGCCTTGAACCAAATCGAGGCTTTTCTGCACTATCATCCTCAACTCCATCAAGCTTTTTCAATAGGGGATCAAATGCTGTTACCTCAGCAAAATCCTCATTATCCCCAACCAAAATACTCATCCCAGTATGTCCCGTTCTATCTCTTGGGCTGCCAATCACCAGCACTTGCTCAGGTTTGGTGTCTAAAATTTCTGCTGTCTTAGCCCTGGAGGTCGCTATCCCTTTTTCATCAAGCGTTCTTCTCTCATCAGCAGCTCCTTTTTCTTTCGCAGCCGTTGCATGTCGCACAAAAGCCAAGCTAATCACAGCTTCAACATTTGGATCTTTTCTAAGCTTATCAGCAAACTTCTCGGGTTGCTCTTTTTGTTCGATTGTTCTTCTTGCTTCAAATTTTGGAGCTGTCCATTGTTCAGACATAAGTTTAATTTTTTAAAAAAATTATTTGTTTATTATTATCCACACTTTCCTTTATTTTACCCCCCCCTCGGTAATAAGTCAATCCAAAATTCATACTCCAATGCTATGCCTGTTGCAATATATGCACCAGTCCATTATCAGCGTCAACTTGAATTTCATCACCACTTTTAATAAGCTTTGTCGCATTTTTTGTGCCAATCACGCATGGTTTTTTGAGCTCACGAGCGATGATGGCAGCGTGCGACAAAACTCCTCCAGCGTCAGTTACAATTGCAGCTGCCCTGCGAATAATGGGCAAATAATCAACATGAGTCATTCCTGTGACCAAAATATCTCCATCATTGAAAACTTCTTTGGATTTTGGATCTTGGATAACTCTCGCAATTCCAGTTGCTTGACCTTTAAACGCGACCGCTCCTGCGATTTTTTGTGGACTGTTTTCGCTGGTGTGGTACAAAAATGATTCTATCTCATCCGCATCTTTATTAGTAATAAATAAATACCCAGTTGGGGTTCCAATGATAAGGGATTTTTGATGACGATTTTCCAAAACAGAAACCGCTGGCAAGCTTTTCTCATCAAAGTATTTTTCCAATTCATCATGCGTCAAGTATGCGAGCACTTTTTCATCAATTCCACTTGCGTCACTGACGACCTTTAGGATTTGCCTTACCAGTTTTTCGCTTTCACTAAAAATGGGCTCTCCATATTGAACTCTTGCATCTCTCAAGACATCAGTATATTTTTTCAAATCTTCCGACGCAAGATATTCACCGAGGTACTTTACCGTCAAATGATATTGATAATAGTCTCTAATTTTTTCCCAAAGCAACTCATACATCGCAGAGTCAAAGTTTTTTGCGTTACTACTTCTGATAAATGAAAGGACTGCATCCCCGGTTTTGTGAATATTTACGATTAATACATTGATTTTTTTCAATGTATTGATATGTTTGATGCGCTCACCAAAAGCATTGATTTCACTTTTCAAATACCACAACTCTGATTTTTCCCCTGTGCAAACTTGTACAGGATGGTTGAAAGGATTTTTTCCTTCAATTTTTACTTCTTTCGTATAACAACTTATAAAGTCTGTGCAAGAAAGAAAACTCCAATTTCCCTTTGAAACATTCACCCAATCGTACTTTTTATATTCCTTTAATAATGCCACCAATTCACTTCCTGTACCCATAGATTTTTTTAAAATTTTATTATTTTATAATTCGCACTATTCCTTTATCAGCATCCACTTCCACCAAATCACCATCATGCAAAACTTGGGTGGCAAATTTCGTGCCAATGATGCAGGGGATTTTAAGCTCACGAGCAATGATGGCAGCGTGACAAGTAATGCCACCCTCATCAGTGATGATGGCAGCCGCTTTTTTCATCGCAGGCACAAAATCAGGAGTCGTCATCGTTGAAACAAGAATATCGCCATCCTGCGCTTCCATGATTTGCTCTTTGCGTTTCATGATTCTCGCAAAACCTTTTGCGCAGCCTTTGTTTCCTATTTGCCCAACAAACTCAGAACTATCCAAGTTTGGCACTGCCAAATCAAAATCAAATTCTGGATGTTGCTTTTGATATTTCTGCAAAGATTCTTCGAATATAGTGTTTTCACCAAAAACAAGGCAATGTTTTTTTCTTTGCTTTAAAATTTCCAGTGCTGGGGGATTTTCTATTTCGCTCCGAAGAATTCCCTGCTCATAGCCCTTTAGCTGGGGGTAAATTGCAATCAAACTTTTGCGAAAAAAAGTGTCGGTTCTGTCATAATAAACATCAACTGCTCTCATCTTTAAAGCCTTCTCACGAATGTGAGCAGGTGTACGCTCATCAACTCCTGAATAATATACCCAACCAAAAGAAGGTAAATTTTCAAAAACTTTATCCACAATTTCTACAAGATCCGAAGTATCAGCAACGAAGCCCTGCTCCCAATATTGCTTCATAAATGCAAGTTGCTCGGTGTGATTATTGGCATGCCAATTAAATATTTCCTCACTCTCAGAATTTTTTCTCAAAATTTCAGCCAGCAAATCCCTTATCCCCTTCTCATTCTCCCAAATTTCCACCACTCCGTCATTAAGATAATCAAACACCAAAACTTTATTGACATATTCGCTAATCTCTAGTTTGGCCTGATAACTATCCACCGCACTGCACCAAGCCTGTTGAATAAGCAAAGTATTATCTCGTGAATATTGCTTTTCAAATTTAATTTTTTCAAAAATCTCCTCCTTCTTTGTTAGCGTCGTTATCGGCCTGCTCTGCACAATGTAGAATTTGTTGTTTTCGTATGCCCACTCGATGTCACAAGGGAAACCGTAGTGGTTTTCAATGGTAAGGATGATTTCAGAAAGTTCAAGAATTTGTTCTTTAGTCAGGACTTGTTGGTCTTTCAATTCAGGAATGTCTTTCCAAGCATTTCCTCCTTGGTTTTTTCGATAGATAGCTCGGTCTTGGCTGGAAACATTGATATCGAGGATATTCCTTGGTTGTTTTTCAACCACATAGGAATCAGGGGTAACTTGCCCTGAAACAATGGCTTCACCAAGTCCAAAGCCGGCTTCAATGATAAGTTGATTGGGATCTTCAGTCACAGGATGCACTGAGAAAGCAA
>JBAXHR010000098.1:0-4304 GCA_037138835.1 Candidatus Moraniibacteriota bacterium
ATATTATACAGGAAAATATCTATTTTGAAAAGTTAATTTTGTGTGGTGCCTTAGTATACACCTCCTTATCAAAATTAACCGCAACTGAATTAATTTTAATAAACCTGTCATGCTGATTAACTTTTAAATAATCCCCGAGTTGAGTTTTTTGCTGATCAGTCAATTTGTCAATCTCTTGACGAGTCTTTAGTCCATTTAAAAAATCAGGCTTCAAATTTTCTGCAGAAACTGAGCCTGAAAATAAAAAAAATAAACCCAAAACGGCAACACTAAAAAAATTTATTTTTCGCAACATTTTTTTGTTTTTAAGAAATTATTCTCCTTCCATTATACCCTTTTTTAGGGCAAGTTGTCAAAAAAAATTATGCACAAAAAAACAAAGTCTCACTGACTTTGTTTTTTGTCTTGTATTTTACCTGCCTGTCCAGCAGGCAGGTATCTGGTATTTTGTATCTCGCATACTGTGAACTATGAACCAAGCACAATTCAACCATAAGCTACTCCTCTCCCCAACAATGTAACAATGTGAGAGTTATCTCTCCATCTTTCGCCTGATAAACGCTGGGATTTCCAATTCGTCTTCTTCTTGCACTGCTTGATTTTCGGGAAAATTTGAAATTGGACGCGGTTGAATTTTTTCGTCGATAATCATCTCGGATTTGAGAATTTTCTTGGCAGGAAAAGCTGTTTTCAAAAAGTCATCTTCCATTGCAATATCTCTTTCAATATTTTCATTCAAAACTCTTTGGGCTTGTGTGGGAATAGCCGAAACTGTTGTCTGATTGGCTTGATTGACGCGACGCACCAAAGCGTTTTCCCGGCCACCACGCTCAACACCAAAGCCAGTAGCCACCACAGTGATGATCACCTCGCCTTTCTTGACCTGATCATCCACCACGGCTCCGAAAATAACTTTCGCATTCGGGTCAATGCTTTCCGTGATGATGTTGGCAGCTTCATTGATTTCCAACATTCCCAAATCGCTAGAGCCTGTGATGTTGAACAACACGCCCTTAGCCCCATTGATGGAAATTTCCAGCAGTGGACTATTGATGGCTGCTTTAGCAGCTTCCGAAGCACGATTTTCGCCAGAAGCAATTCCAATCCCCATCAGCGCACTGCCACTGTCAGCCATAATTGCCCGCACATCTGCAAAATCCACATTGACAATTCCGGGTTTTGTAATTAAATCAGAAATGCCCTGCACCCCTTGGCGCAAAACATCATCCACAATTTTGAAAGCATTGATCAAGGTTGTTTTGCGATCAATAATCGAAAGCAATTTATCATTTGGAATTGTGATCAAAGAATCAACCCTATCCTTCAAATTTTGAAGGCCCTCTTCGCCAATGGTTCTTCGTTGAGCCCCTTCAAATGAAAAGGGTTTTGTTATAACCGCAATAGTGAGGGCGCCCAACTCCTTGGCAGTTTCAGCAATAATTGGAGTAGCTCCCGTACCTGTTCCGCCACCCATCCCCGCACAAACAAATACCATATCAGCACCCTTAAGCACATCTTGAATTTCATCCCGATTTTCTTCGGCCGCTTGCCTGCCAATTTCTGGATTCATGCCTGCCCCAAGTCCTTTGGATAAATTCTTGCCAATGTGCACTTTCTCACTCGCCTTGGAATGATGAAGCGCTTGCGCGTCAGTATTAATCGCCACAAACTCGACGCCTTTGATTTTGGCATCGATCATTCGACTAATAGCATTATTTCCAGCCCCGCCAACTCCAACAACTTTAATCCTCGCAAAGGTTTCAATCTCTGGTTTTATTTCTGCCATACTTTTTCAATCTCAAATTTAAAAAAAATTATTTTCTTGCCTTGCACCCATTTTTGTTTTTCTGTTTTTTTGTTTTGTTTTTGAAATTGAACAAGTTTTCCGACTTCTTCATACCTAAATCTACCATATCCACAAAGGCTATGTCAAGGCAAAAATTTCTTCAACCAGCCACCCAATTTGCCAACCGTGGCTCCAGCCGGATGCGCAAAGACATCAAAAGCCCTGACTCCGCTGAAATTAACTTGATTTTCCTGCGCCTGACTCTTGCCCCACGCGGCCAAGCCCGCCACCGTGGCAAATGAAGGATCATCCACCTTATCCATAATTCCCCCGAAGCCAAGCGGAAAACCAATTTGAATTGGCAAACCCAAATTCTGCTTGGCAAATTCCGCAAGATGCACCATTTTTGCTCCACCACCAACCAAAACTGCCCCTGCTGGCAAAAGTCCCGCCTTGCCAATTTTCTGCAACTCTTTTTGCACCAAAGCAAAAATTTCCTCCAAGCGTGCCTCGATAATTTCGGCAATGTGATAACGCGAAACAACGCCTTCTTCTCGCGAATCTAGCAAAGAAAGATCAATGCCATCTTCTTTGCCAACATCTCCTGACAGCGCACTGCCATATTCCAATTTGATTTGTTCAGCAACTTCCACTGAAATTCGCAGGCCAATGGCAATGTCATTGGTAATGTGTCCTGCCCCTACTGGCAAAATGGCGGTGTGCAAAAGTTCACCTTCTTCATAAACTGCCAGCGAGGTGGTGCCTCCTCCGATATTAATCATTACCACGCCCAATTCCTTTTGTTTTTTTGTCAAAACTGCCCCTGCGGTTGCCAGCGGTTCCAAAACCAAATCATCGATTTCAATGCCGGCTTGATAAGTTGCTTTGCTGATATTTTTTACTTGTACTGAGGAACTCTCAATCACCAAGGTGTCCACCTCTAAACGCACCCCTTTCATTCCCAGGGGATCTTTGAGATTGTCCTGATCATCCAAGCGATATTTTTTGGCAATCACATGCACAATTTCCTTGTTCATTGGCACCTGAATCATCTGTGCTTCCGCGATCGCCCGACTGATATCTCCCTCACAAACTTCCCCATCCGCTCTGCCAATGGCGATGACCCCTTTGGAATTTGCAAAAGCAATCTCACAGCCTCCAATATTGAAAATTCCATGCTTAATTGGGAAGCCAACCATTCTTTCAGCGCTTTCCACGGCCGCATTGATAGTTTTGGCAACATCTTCCACATCAATAATCACGCCCCTTCGCATCCCCGCTGAAGGAACTGCCGCCACGCCAATCACACGAAGATTTTCTTCGCCTTTGATTTGCTGCGCAACCACAACCCGCGTGTTCGCCGAGCCAATATCAATTCCAACTATGTTAAAATCCTTTGACATATTTTCCAAAATTGCCATTAAAAAACTTGCACCAATTTATTTTATTATACACTAATTTAGCACTTTTCACAAAAAGGCTTTAAAAGTTAAGCAAGCCAGAAAGATATGGCGCAAAAATCAAAATGCCCACCACCACCGCCACAATCGCCGAAATCAGCACGGCCGCAGCCATCAAGTCCTTGATCAAATGGGCATAAGGATGAATCCGCGGCTTCAAAATGTCCACCACCCGCTCCAGAACCGTGTTAATTAATTCCAAAACCAAAACCCACATAATCATTAAGATTAAAACAATTGTTTCCCAGCTCTTAACTTGAAGCAGAAAAATCAACCCCAGCACCAAAATTGCAAACAAAATTTCAAGGCGAAAATTTTTCTCATGTGCCATAGCATAAGCAAGACCGTCCAGGGCATGCTTGAGACTTTTGGCAAACCTCTTAAATTCATTTTGCATATTTTTATTTTTCAAGATTAAGTTCTTTGGCCACCGCTTTTTGAAGCGCAAACATTTTTCGTCCATGCGCCAAACCCAACAAATGCAGTATACCATGCGCAACAATATATGTCATCGCATAATCAAAATCCTCGCCATCTTCCTGGGCATTTTTTTGCACATAAGCAGGACACACAATCAGTTCTCCAATGGAAACATCAGCCCTTCCAGCTTCTCGCAAATCAGCCAGAAGTAAACTCTGCTGATTTTCATAATCTGCAAAAGAAAGCACATCCGTGGCTTTGTTTTTCTGGCGATATTGCTGATTGAGCAAACAAATTTCCTCCTCTTCCACCAAGGCCACGCTCAACTGGATTTCCTTGGCCACAAAATTTTGTCCACCAAAAAACAACTGCAGCGTTTTTTGAAAAATAGCTCCCGCATTTTTTTGAGAAAATTTGACTTTAGTTTTGTTGTTTATTTCAACGAGATATCTCATGATAAACAGCTTTTTAGCTTTTTAGGCATTAGCTTTTTAGTTTTTCTCCAGCTGCCTCTTTACGGCTTCGCGGACAAGATTGCCGTCAGCTTTGCCTTTCAAGATGGCCATTGCTTGACCCATAATTTTTCCCAAATCCGCCAAAGTAGCGTTTTCAAACTTGGCAAGCACCTCAGTGACTGC
>JBAXHR010000099.1:0-4281 GCA_037138835.1 Candidatus Moraniibacteriota bacterium
TGATGAAGAAAACAGAAAAGATTAAACACTGGTGGCAAATAGGTTCAAATGTTGTGGTTAAGGAAGAACCGAAACGCAAAAAGATTTTTGATAGGCAAGGTCATTTTATAGCAACAGTTCCTTATTTGCCGAGTCAATCATCACGACTCAGAGACGATGAAGGGGAATTTTTGCATAAGATAGCAACAAGTCAACAATATTATGACTAAATAAAAAAAGCCTGCTTTCTAAAAGTGGGCTTTGTTTTTTTCATTTCACAAATCCAAAATGTTTCAAGGTTGGCAAAATGTTGGGTGCTAAGTCTTCTTTGGCGAGATCTTTAAGGGGAATCCATTTCCATTGCCTGATATCAGCACCAGGCTTAATTTCGCCAATTCTTTTGGCGCGATAATGAACCAAAATTACATCAAAATTTCCTTCAGGGGTTTGCTTGAGGGTGTGCAAAAGAAAAGGGGTTTGGTTTTCGATTTCTATTTCAATGCCCATTTCTGTCTTGGCTTTTTGCTTGGCAGTTTCAATCAAATCGGTTTCAAAATTTTCCACGCGCCCACCGCAGAATTTCCAAAAGGGTGTGTCACCATGTTGATCAAGCAAAACCTTGTTATCCTCAACAATAACTGGTCCAGACGCAATGATAAGTTTACGCATATATTTTTATTTAAAAATTATATTTCAATTTGTTATGCAGCTATTTTATTTTTTTCGTCTTTGCGAGGATGTAATCAGGCAGGCAATCCAGGGCTATGCTTTGCTCTGGATCGCCACAGATTTTGAGTACAAAATCTTCGCGATGACAAAATTTATCTCCACTGTAGTTTTTATTATATCCCTACTTTATAACTTTACAAACTTTTAACTAAATAAGTATCTTTCAATTTATAGCCTGCTTTGCGATAATAGTCGCGGACGCCGACGCCGGAGATGACGGCAATTTTTGCCAGGCCAAATTCTTCTTTGGCGATGCGCTCAGCTTCGAGCAAGAGTTTTTTGCCGAGTCCAATATGCTGAGGAGAGGAAACATCTTTTTCAGTCAGTTGGGTCATCTTGCCATAAGTATGCACTTCGCGAATCAGGGCTGCGTTTTTGAGGGCAGGCAGGAGTTTGTATAATTTATCATTTTCGTGCCGTGGAGGCTCGACCTCCATAATGGAGGTCGAGCCTCCACGGGGAATTCGCAAACGAAGTAGTGCGAAAAGTTTTTGGTGAGAAGTGTCGTTAGACCTCACCTTAGCCCTCCCCTTAGCCCTCCCCTTAGTAAGGGGAGGGAATGAAAGGGTGGGGTCATTGGAAACATATTGCAGGAAAATTTCTTGTCCGTCGGACGCAGGATAATCAATGCGATCCAAGATTATTTTCTCCTTGATGACATAATCTTGGCGCACTTCGCGGCAACGGATGCAGGGACAGTTTGATTGCGGGATGATGATTTGGCGCAAATTGGAAACTGTCGGACCTGCCACAATGGAGCGGGTTGGCACATCGCGAATCAGCCGCGCGATGCGAACATAAGGTGGGATGGTTTCGTTTTTAATTTTCAAAACCAACTTTTCAAACACCCGATTGGTCAGCGGTTTGTAGTTGGCTATCCTTTCAAGGTCGCTTGTTTTTTTGACTGTCAATTTGGGCAGTTTTTTCGAGGATTGTTTTTTCCAGATTTCATAAAGCAAGCTGTCTTTCAAGACTACGGTTGGATATATTTTGAGCATATCAGGCTGAAAATCAGGACTTTGGAATAGCAGCTGAAACATCTGAAAATCGCGCGCAGGGGTCGATCCGGGCAGCCCTGGCATCATATGATAGTTTAGCTTGAAACCGGCATCCTTGAGCATTTTGGTGGCCACAGTGGTGCTTGCAGTGAGGTGTCCACGGCGATTTAGCTCCAAAACATCGTCAAAAAGGCTTTGCACTCCAAGTTCCACGCGGGTGCAACCCAGTTGGCGAAAGTTGAGAATTTCCTTTTCATCCACATAATCCGGCCGCGTTTCCAGCGTCAATCCAATAATCCGATGCTTGGCCTTTTCATTTTTCTTCTGCTCACTTTCCAATTTATCTTTTGCATTTGTATTTGAATTTTTTTGTATCTTGTATCTTGCCCGCCTGTCCGGCCGGCAGGTATCTTGTATCTTGCCCCCGTATTCATTACACGCCTGAAAGCATCTTGTGATGAACCTTTTTTGATAAGCTTTGGGTAGATAGGAAAAAGTGCCACCCATCACGATGAGTTCGATTTTGTCAGTTTTGTGACCATTAAGTTCCAGTGAGCGCAAACGATTTTGCACTTGGCGGTAGGGGTCAAAATGCGAATCAATCGCGCGCATCACGGCTGGTTCATTAGAGAGATAGCTTTTCGGCATTTCTTTTTCGCTGGGGCAATAGATGCACTGCCCAGGGCAAGGATAAGCTTTGGTCAGCACCGCCACCACGGCCACCCCAGATTGGGTGCGAATCAAACGACTCAAAAGAATTTTTTCAAAAGCTGGATTTGGCTGGAGGATTTTTTTCGCCACCAGCTGATTGTAGCGGTCGCGCAAATCGGCGTTGGTTGGAATGGGCAGTTGATATTGCTTGGCAAGTTTTTTCTTGAGTTGCAAAAACTGCTCCTGGGTTGCAGGAAGCTCAACGATAGCTGATTTCAAATATGAGTCGTAGTCTTGTTTCATTCTCTAAGCCTAATATATCAAGGCGCAAGATGCAAGGAGATTGTTCCCGAAGGCTAAACCTTCGGAGAAGGTTTAGCCTTCTTATTATAGAAAGTGTTGAGTCCTTGGGGGATTTTTGTTATGCTGAGGATATGCGAAAAACAACTTTTGCCAATGGCGAGTATTATCACATTTACAATCGTGGCGTTGACAAACGCGAGGTCTTTTTGGATGAGGCAGATTATGAAAGATTTTTGACTTGCCTGCGAGAGTTTAATTGCATTGAGGCAATCGGAAGTTTGTATGAGAAATATTTGAGAGATAAAAAAGTTCTCGTTGATAGCGGGGGTGATAATGGAGGCTCGACCTCCATTATGGAGGTCGAGCCTCCATTATCACAACTCGTAGAAATAGTTGCATATTGCCTAAACCCAAATCATTGTCATTTTATTATAAAGCAGTTAGCTGATGATGGCATAAAAAAGTTTATGCATAGAATCGGAACTGCTTATGTGATGTATTTTAATAAAAAATACAAAAGGTCGGGCACTCTTTTCCAAGGAAAGTTCAAGGCGATTCATGTGGATTCAAATGAATACCTCTTGTATCTTTCAGCTTATGTGAATAGAAATCATTTTATTCATGGCTATGAGGGTAAAATTTTAGAGGCTAAGCCTCCTATAGGAGGCTTAGCCTCTAAAATTTTTCTCAGCGATTGGAGATATTGCAGTGCGCTGGATTATCTGGGAAAAAGAAAAGGCACGCTTTGCAAGAAAGATGAAATTCTGGGACAATTCAAGAGCCCTCAAGAATATGGGGAATTCTTGGATGCAAACGCATTGCACTTGAAAGAAAAGAAAGAAATTCAAAAATATTTATTGGAAGATTAAATTAAAAAATCGTGGAGGCTCGACCTCCATAATGGAGGTCGAGCCTCCACGATTTTGCTTTGTTGAGATTATATGAAAAAAGAGCTGGCGGACAAAATTTTGAATGAAACGGAGGTTGGGTATGACCTGATCTCGCAGAAATTTTCTCAAACGAGAAAACATTTTTGGCGGAGGCTGGAATTTTTGGCAGATTATGTGAAAACAGGTAACAAGGTTTTGGATTGGGGTTGTGGCAATGGACGGTTGCTGGAATTGTTGGCGGGCAAGGATTTTGAATATCGAGGCGTGGATGTTTCGCAAAAACTGATTGAATTTGCCAAGCAGAAATATCAAGGAGAAAAGATTATCTTTGCTAAAATTAACAACTTTGCGAAACCGGAGCTCAACTCCGTACCGGAGTTGAGCTCCGAGAAAAAAGTAACCTTGTTTGAAGCCGATTCTTTTGACAACATTTTCAGCATTGCGGTTTTTCACCATTTTCCTTCGGCGAGTTATCGCCAGGAAATTGCCGAGCAGTTTTTTCGCCTGACCAAAAAAGATGGCAGGGTGATTATTACAGTTTGGCATCTCTGGCCCGCCTGCAACACTTTGCTTTCTGACATGATTAAATGGATTTTTAGCTGTCGTTTTAATGTAAAAAAAGTAACTTGTAATACTTCGCGTAGCAATGTGGGCAAGCAAAAAAAATATTTCAAGAACATTGTGCGAAATTGGGTCAGTAAAATCTTGGGCAAGAGCAAACTAGATTGGAA
>JBAXHR010000100.1:0-4264 GCA_037138835.1 Candidatus Moraniibacteriota bacterium
GTGATGATATAGTATAAATTACAAATCAATGTGAATTTGCTCACGAATTATCTCCAATATTCGCTTTAATTTTATTTAGGAAAATTTGTTTTTAATTTGTGTAAATTTGTAAAAATATATGGATATGAACATTGTTTTGGTGTTGGCAATTCTGGGAGTTTTTTTGTTGTATTTTATTTACAAATTTTTCACGCAATCGTTGGCAGATTTTTTGAATGATAGTGTGAAAACTTTGTTGTGGCTATGGCTACCATTTTTTTCTTTGGGGCATTTGATCAAGGAATGGCGAGAAAAAAGAGGGAAATGATTTTGCAGAAATCTGGAAATTGGGTATAAAATTTAGATACACAACACAAAATAAAAAATCCGCATGAAGCGGATTTTTTTTTGAAGTTGATTTTTTGAAAAAGTTTCTTATTTGACACTTTCAACTAATTTTTGGAAAACAGTCGGATTTTCCATAGCCATCTGAGAAAGCACTTTGCGGTCAATTTCAATGTTCTTGCTCTTCAAGGTGGCAATGAACGAGCTATAAGTCAGTTCAAGCAAGCGCAAGGCGTTATTGAGACGGATAATCCAAAGTTGTCGGTTGGTGCGTTTTTTGGTGCGACGATCGCGATAAGCATATTTGCCAGCCTTCATCACTGCTTCCTTGGCAGCCACATAATTCTTGCTCCTTCTCCAACGAAAACCTTTCGCCATTTCAAGTACATTCCTGCGTCTTTTGGATGCGGCTACGCCGCGTTTTACTCTCGCCATATATTCTTTGTTAATAACCAAGGTACAAGATACAAACACCAAACTTTCACTAGTTCATTTGGATATTGGATGTTGGTTATTGAATGTTAGCTGGTTATTGTTGTTTGGTTATTGATTATTGAAATCTATTTGCCAATCGCATAAGGCAGGGCTTTGACGATATTTTTTTCATCAGTTGAAAACATGCGTTGATCTTTCTTCTTGGCTCGGCCGACTGCGCCACTTTCTTTGGAATTGTAGTGGTTCTGCCCAGTTGAGCGGCGAAGCACTTTCTTGTTTTTGGTAATCTTAACTTTCTTGACCACTGACTTGTTAGTCTTCATTTTTGGCATAAACTTTATTAATAACCAAGGTACAAGATACAAACACCAAACTTTTGCTAGTGTATTTGGATATTGGTTATTGAATTTTATCTGGTTATTGCTGTTTGGTTATTGATTATTAAAAACTATTCCTTAATTTCCGCTGGGGCAATTGTCACATTGAAGCCCCCAGGAAAACGCTTAATCGGGTCTTCAACTTTGTGCGGAGCGGTGATGCTAGCGAGAAAATCTTGCAAATTCTTGCGAGCCAACTCTTGATGAGCTTTTTCGCGGCCTTTGAGCACAATGTCAATTTTAACTTTATCACCTTGTTTGAGGAATTTTTCGGATTGCGCTTTTTTGAATTCCAAATCATGACTGTCAGTTCGCAAACCAATGCGCACACCCTTGGTTTCAACTTTTTTCTGTTTGGCCTTGGCAACACGAATTTGCTTAGATTGTTGATATAGATGCTTGCCATAATCCATAATGCGACAAACAGGTGGCAAGGCTTTTGGCGAAACTTCTACCAAATCCAAACCTTGTTCTTTGGCCATTGCAAGCGCCTCAGTGGTGGCTATCTCGCCAATTTGTGCATTATTTTCATCAATCAAAAAAACTTTCACAGTGCGAATAGCTTCATTGATCCGCATTTGCGCTGGACCAGTTTGCTGTTTTGGTTTAAAACGGAATCTTTTTCTGATAGTCGTATAAAATCATTTTGGCATTCTTCTTAGTGAGAATAGCTAGTGATTTTCTTTGTTTTATTTGATAAATACTGGCTATAAGCAAGATACAAGAAACAAGATACAAACATCAAACAATATTCAATAATCAAAATTCAAAATCAAAAATTTTTGACATTGGAATTTGATTCTTTTTTGGTTATTGTTTCTTGTAATTTGGTTATTCCTAGTGTGGAGCTGATGGGAATTGCACCCATGTCCAAATCATTCAATTCAAAATCCTCTACAAGTTTAGTTTGTTTCATTGCGCCTTGACGGCACATACGACAATTTGGAGTAGGAAGCAAACAAAACCTCCAAGTGTCGTTTTCAGAGTTGGTTCGCCCAGTGCGTCCAAAAAACCGCGTTAGGCTATCCTCATGATTGACACCGAGTTCTACCTATGAGAAATGGGCAGTTCGATGGCTTCGAGCTTTAAGCTAAAGCAGGTGAGAAACTGGCAAATGCTTGCGCAAAAGTAGTTTTCGCCTTTGATATGAAGTTTGCACTTATATCTTTTCCGGCAGTTTAACGATATGACCGAAAGTGATCGACTTGCATATTTTGAAAAGTACAACCTGTCGAAACTAAACAACCCCCAACTGCAACTTAGAATTAAGTTAAAGTTGGCGAATGTTAAGCATTTTTAAGTGCTCTCTCGATTCTTCTTTTATCCTCCTTTTTTGCGATGTCTGATCTTTTGTCAAGTGCTTTTTTCCCGCGCCCGATGGCAAATTCCAACTTCAGAAGTCGTTTCTTAGTATACACTCGAAGAGGCACTAATGTCAAGCCCTTGGTGTGCAATTTCCCAATCAGGGAGCGGATTTCAGCTTTTTTGACGAGGAGTTTGCGCGAACGGGTTGGGTCATAACTAAGATTGGTTTTGGCAAAGGGATAAGGGGGAATGTTGGCATTGGTAAGGAAAAGCTCTCCACCGTGCATAGTCACAAAGCTACCTTTAAGGCTCAAATGACCTGTTTTTACGGATTTTACTTCTGCTCCTGTCAGCATCAAACCAGCCTCGAAATGATCCGAGAGCTCGTAGTCAAAATTTGCTCTTTTATTGTATGCAATGGTGCTCATAACTTCATTTTGCCTTAAAATGAGAGAAAAAACAACCCCCTAATTGTGATTTTTGCGAGCTAGTTACTTTCTGGTAATTTTATGCTAGAATTCCTAAGGTAATTATTTAATCAGTTAAAAAATGCTAAAAAACAAGAACATCATTTTAATTGCAGAAGATGAGGAGGATTTAATGGAGATTTATACGATTTCTTTTGCAAGAGAAGAAGTTGAAATTTTACAAGCTAGGAATGGCATGCAAGCGCTGGAAATCTTGGAAAAAAATTCTCAAAAAATTGATTTATTAATCTTGGATATCATGATGCCAAAGCTTAATGGGTTTGAAGTTTTGGAAAAAATTAGGCAAAATGAGCAATTCCGTGATCTTTCAATTATTATGTCGACAAATCTTGATGATGAAGATGATAAAAAGCAAGCTTTCCAGTTAGGCGCAAAAGCCTATTTTGTGAAAGCTCTCCGCACTCCTTCAGAATTGGTAGCGCAGGTTAGGATGCTTTTGATGCAAAATTAAAAAAATGAAAGGCAGTGTATCAAATAGCGTAATATGAAGAGCAGGGAAGGCTGGGCATAATTCGTAATTTTTTTAGCAGTTTTTTTGATTTAAAATTAAAAAATTCAGCTTGGGTTTAAACTTATGTATGAGGTCAAAAAATTTGAGCATTTGTTGGGGCTGGAAGGTTTCTCGGATGAGCTTTTGAAAAATCATTTCACGCTTTATGAGGGCTATGTGAAAAATACAAATGGCCTGGTTGAAATGCTCGATGCAAAGGAAATTGGGACAGTTGAATATAGCGAGCTTCAGCGACGCTTTGGTTGGGAATTTAATGGGATGCGTTTGCATGAACTTTATTTTGAAAATTTAGTGAAAGGCGGTAGTGAGCTTGAAGCCGATTCTGATTTGGGAAAATTGATGATAAAATTGTATGGTAGTTTTGAAAATTGGAAGAAAAATTTTGTTTCCGTTGGCACGATGCGCGGGATTGGCTGGGTGGTGCTTTATTTGGACAAGGAAAATGGTGAGTTGCGCAATGTCTGGATCAACGAACACGACACAGGTCACTTGGCAGGTTGCGTGCCAATCTTGGTGCTGGATGTTTTTGAGCACGCCTACATGCTTCAATATGGCCTTAAGCGCGCTGATTATCTCGAAGCTTTCATGAAAAACATTTGCTTTCACACTGCCAACACCAGATTCAGTTTGGCGCAATAGTTTTCAATTGTAAAAAGCGGGAATTTCAGCTCTCGCTTTTTGTTAGCTTACTTGATGCTGGACAAAGAAATATTTTTCTGTATAATTAAAAAAGTTGAAAGCAAAAGCGGGTGTCGTATAGTGGCTATTATAACAGCCTTCCAAGCTGTGGAGGGGGGTTCGATTCCCCCTACCCGCTCATAGAG
>JBAXHR010000101.1:0-4219 GCA_037138835.1 Candidatus Moraniibacteriota bacterium
TTTTTCAAAATACTACTCTCTTAGGTACTGGTTTAGTATAGCCAGGACTGGTCACTCATCAACATACACCAGGAGTATACCATTCCAAATTATTAACCCGTCCATCCTCCCTAAAAATGAACGGGCTTGGGGGGATAGCCTTTTCCCAGTGAACGCACTGAGTGAGCATAGCTTTGGTTGAACCTTCTTTCTTTATAAGATAAGCATCTATGAGCGCTGGCGAACATCCACTAACTATAAGCTCCTGGATTTTTTCGTCGAAAATTCTCTCAAGCTCAATCTGGGTATCCTTGGCATTGAACAATCTTGCCTCCCAGACCACTTCTTTAATTCTACCTGCAGTTAAACCATTGATCAACTCTGCAATTTTCAAAGCAGTCTCGTTTCCCGAATAAGGCGATGGCTGTGACATAATTATTTCCTTTATTTAAAGGTTTCGCAAGAACTAAATGACACTAAATTTATTATCAAAAGCATAGCAAAATCAGCCCAATTGTCAAGCAAAAACACTTTTGAATATAGCAACAAAAAAAATGATAACAATACAACAATCTAACAATTTTGAGCCCCATCCCTTGACAAACAAAGTCAACCGCTGTATAATTGACTTTTATGTTAATACCTTGGTTATTGCCCAGCCTTTGTGGCTCTGACAATAAGAGTGCCTAAGGCTCTGTAACAAAATAACTCATACATTTCGCACCCATCTTCACGCCATCTTTGCTCAAAAAAATCTTCGAGTTATCTCGATAGCTTTACAGTTTTTTTTGAACAAATCTGACGCAAATCTGAGCACGAACTGCACAACTTATTTTGTTACAGAGCCTTTCGAAACACTTCTACTTTCCTTTGTATCTAAGCATAAAAGCCTCTAATTTTTTATGCATAAATGCACGGGCAACTAGACTCTGCGAAAATGCTTCGTGGAGGCTCGACCTCCATAATGGAGGTCGAGCCTCCACGAGCAACGCACGAATTTCAGCTGCTTTTCGCATCCAATTAAATGCAAAGAAGCGACTTTAAAAATGTGAACAAACGACCACCGCGAACTCGAGCGAGTTTTCAAGGTGGCCAAACCAACAAATTCAACCGCGGTGGTGGCGGGCGCGCCAAGCGATTTGCTGGCAACTACATCGACATCAACAAATTCATCAACAAAGCACAACCAATCGAGGATCAGGCGCCTTATGTGCCAGAAACTGTTTTCGCTGATTTCAAAATCAATGATTTAATCAAGAAAAATATTGCCGAAAGGAAATTCGTCAACCCTACGCCAATTCAAGACAAAACTATCGCCCACATTCTTGAAGGCAAAGATGTGATTGGCTTGGCCAACACTGGCACTGGCAAAACTGGCGCTTTCTTGATTCCGATGATTGACAAAATCTTGAAAAACCCAGCCGAAAAATTGTTAGTGGTGGTGCCAACGCGCGAGCTGGCAATTCAAATCGAAGATGAATTTCGCGCCTTCACCAAGGGCCTTGGGATTCAATCCGTGGTGGTGGTGGGCGGTGCCAACATTCGACCCCAAATTCAGCGCCTGCGTTCTCGTCACAATGTGGTGATTGGAACTCCTGGACGCTTGAAAGATTTGATTCAGCGCAAAAATCTGCACTTGAGTGGCTTTCACAATCTCGTGTTGGATGAAGCTGACCGGATGTTGGATATGGGCTTTATTGATGACATCAAATTTTTACTCTCTTTGATGAAAGGACCGCGTCAAACTTTGTTTTTTTCCGCTACCCTTTCACCTGAAATTGAAAACTTGACCAAAAACTTCCTGACTGATCCGGTGAAAATCTCCATCCGCACGGTGGCAACTTCTGCGCAAATCAACCAAGATATTATCCGCCTCAAACCTGGTGAAGACAAAATTGAAGTGCTTCATGATTTGCTGATCAAAACTGCTTTTCAAAAAGTGCTGATTTTTTCTCGCACCAAATATGGCGCGGAAAAATTGGCGCGCGCTTTGCATGGTCGCGGACTGAAAGCTGAATCAATTCACGGCGACAAATCTCACGCCAAACGCCAACGAGCTTTGAAACTTTTCAAGGAAAACATTGTGGACATTTTGGTGGCCACCGATGTCGCTTCTCGCGGACTGGACATTCCAAATGTTTCGCATGTGATCAACTTTGATGTGCCGGCCACGCATGATGACTATGTCCACCGCATTGGCCGCACTGGCCGCGCTGGCAAAGCCGGAACCGCACTGACTTTTGTGTAAAAAAGTTTCAATTAAACATGTAAGCATACAAACATTCAAACAAATACACTTAATACTTTTAAAAAAACTATTCCCACTGGGGAATAGTTTTTTAAATTTTAAAATTCATACATTCGTGCAAATTTGCCGTTACGAGGTGCTTTTCAATACTCGTCATTGCGAGAATTTTGTACTCAAAATTCGTGGCAATCCAGAGCAGCGCAATGCCCTGGAGTTGCCTGTCTGATTACATCCTCGCAAAGACAAATTATGTGAAAATATTTTTCTAAAAAAGTTAGCCCATGCATCGTTCTGGATTGCTTCGTCCGCCAGCTGGCGGACTCGCAAAGACGCAAAAATATTAGTTGCGCATTCCCCCATTTAAAATAAGATAAACCACATAAAGCGTGGCGACATTTTGGGCGATGAGCAGTGGAATGCCAATCAGGAAATACCACTTTTGAGTCTTGTGCCTGAACGCAAACATCCCAGCCAAAACTCCAACACTGCCAAAGATCGTGGCTAGAAAAAATAGCATCCCTTCCGAAATTCGCTCCGCCCCACCGCGCTTGGATTTGTTTTTGTCCAACAGCATCAGCACAAAGGCCAGCAAGTTGATCAAAAGGAAAAAACTGAGGAGAAAAATGAATTGATTACTCATAAAAATATAAATTTGCTAAATTAAATTTTGCTGTCATTCCGATCCGCCAACTGGCGGAGAGGAATCTCGTAATATTAAAAGTAGTGCAATAAAACACGAGATTCTTCGACTGCGTTCGTCCTCCCTATGGTCGGATTCACTACGCTCAGAATGACACTAGTGGCATAATTTGACATTCAACTTTACCTTTACAGTATACCCCCCTTTCCTCTTCCAAGCCAATCGGAAAATTTGGCAACAAAAAAAGCTGCCAATTTTGACAACTTCTGCGGTAAATTTTATATGTAAGAGCAGGTCGTAAAGCTACTCTTACAACAAGATGTTATTTTTTTCTTTTTCTGACCTGCTCGACAACGAACAAGATTAAACCAGAAAAAAGAGACAGGGCAGAAAAACCACCCGTAACACAACACCCAAAAACCGCAACTAAACTACAATCCCTAGAACATAGTCCCAGGAAAGCAGTAATCGCCAACAATATCCCAACTACAAAGAGGTGACGACTTTTTACTTTTGATTCAGAAAATGCAACCTCGGCATTTTCTTCATCTTTTTTATTTCTTAAAAACGCGAGGCATTTATATGCCTGTGCACAACACCTTGGAGTTATTTGTGTCATGAGCTTTTTTTTTAGATTTTTCAAAAGTACAATTTACCCCAATCCTAGCTTAAAACTTGTGAAAAGTCAAGGGTTGTGGCATAATTTGGCTAAAATTAGCCATTTTTTGGTAGCTAAAACTAAAAACGCACCAGCACCCACCAGAAAAAGGCAAGGGCGAAAAGATAGTTGAAATAGAAAAAATTGAGTTTGCCGGCCAGCCAAATGAGCAAAGCAGCGGGCAGGCCAAGCAAAGCTAGCGGACTGCGGAAAAGATGTCGCCAAGTCTCTCCCAGAAGCACCTTGGCGTCGCCTGTGCTGGGAAAGCACTGAGAAGCAATGGAAAGCCCCAACCACGCAAAAACCCAGCCTAGAGGCTCCTGGGGGTGTTGCTTGAAGAGCAAAAACAGCAAAAAGGCCAGCAAACTGCCCAAAATCAGCGGTCCGACGGAAATGAAAAAACTTTGGGAAAATTTGCGCGGAGCCTCGTGTACCACAAAACCTGCTGGATTGCCAAAGCGAAAATAGCAAACTTCCCAAACCCGCACGCCCGCCCAATCACAAAAAAACTTGTGACTGGCTTCATGCGCCACAATCCCTGGGAAATTGAGCAAAGAAAAAATCCACATAAATTCACATTTTTTATTTTCAACTACTTTTTTATTTTAGCACACTCCGAATATTTCTGGCATAAAATAAAAAGTAACTATTCAGTTCTTTCCAACACCATCTTTTGCCTTGAGGGTGTTAATAG
>JBAXHR010000102.1:0-4210 GCA_037138835.1 Candidatus Moraniibacteriota bacterium
TCTTATTATTTTTTATCCTCATTCTCTTCTTTTTCCCATTCCATATTCCCTTATTATATTATATTTTCCAAAATTCAACAATATGCTAATTCCCGCATATGCAATAATTAGCATATTTTTTAGTATTTGAAAGCCGAAATAAAGCATGATAACAAAATAACTTTTTTTATTTTTTTATTTTTCCTCAGTTGAAATATGCTAATTCCCGCATATGCGGGAATTAGCATACGCAAAGATAAGGCATAAAAAAGTGAACACCAAAGCGTTCACTTTTTTGAAAGTCTGAATTGTTTTGAAAACTACACTGCTTTCTTGCCTTCCAACACTTGGAGCTTTTCTTCAAATTCCTCCTTGGAAACTTCCCCTTTGGCAAAACGCTCCCGCAAAAGTGTGGTGGCACTGTCAGTTTTTCCTGAGCAACAAGAACCTTCTGAGTTGTCTGTTTTTCCGCCACAACAAGCACTCTTTGAATCTGTGGACGAACCGCCACAACAACCGCCACCGTTGCTCAAATGTCCATGCCGTTTCAACAGAGAAACTACCAACCAAATGATTGCGACCCAAAAGACCAGCGAAACCAACCCGCCCAAGAAACCAAACCCATGTCCATAGCCATACATCATATTGTTTTTGAATTAGTTAAAAATTAAATCAAACTTATTTTCAATTATACCCTTCCCTTTCAATTAAGCAAACTGAATTACCATCTGTCAATGACTTTCATTACCTTATGACTAACTATATGTTAAAATGATTATATGTTTGTATGCTTAAATGATTATATGTTTAAATGTTTAAATGTTTATATGTTTAAATGTTTAAATGCCCTCCCTATGCACTGGCTGAAAAATAAATATCAAAATCTTGTCAAATCACTCTCACCCAAAAGGGTGCTGGTTTTTTTGCTGACATTTGGCTTTGTTGTTTATGCCAACTCCCTGATTAACAGTATGTTCTGGGATGATTACGACAGCGTCATCAACAATCAATTCGTGCACAGCTGGCAATATTTCCCGCAATATTTCAGTGAAAACCTCACCGCAGGCGCAGGTATTAAAGACAACTACTGGCGACCGCTACTGCTGGTTTCTTTTGCGGTGGACTATAGTGTCGGAGGTTTGGAACCTTTTTTTTATCATTTTCAAAATCTCTTTTGGCATTTGGCCGCCACCCTTTTGGTTTTCTTGCTTGGGCACAAACTTTCCCAAAACTTGCTAGCCAGTTTCTTGGCTTCCCTGCTTTTTCTCGTGCATCCACTCCAAACCGAAGCCGTAACCTATGTTGCGGGTCGCGCTGATCCCATGCACACCGCCCTCATGCTTGGCAGTTTTTTGCTTTGGCTGAATTATCTGAATTTGAAAAACAAAAAACTGCTCCTTGGGTCACTTTTGCTTTTCAGTTTCGCTCTGCTCACCAAAGAACGCGCCATTATCTTGCCATTTTTGCTGACTATTTTCATTTTCCTTGCCCCGCCAGTCGAGCAAACTTTGAAAAACTGGAAACAAAAGCTTTTCCCCTTACTTCCCTTTTTCAGTATAACCTTTATTTACATCTTACTACGCCTGACTATTTTACATTTTTCAGCCACCTTTGATTTGGGCGCGCAAACCATCTTGCAAAGCACTACGCTCTGGCAAAAAATCCTCGTTTTCCTTGCTGGACTTGGCACCTACGCGCAACTCATTCTCTGGCCAGTCAAACTGTACATGGAAAAAACCTTGCCCATTCCCACTTCACTTTTCGAGCCAATGGTTTTGTTTGGACTAGCAGTGCTAGGAGTGACAATTTTTTTCATCCAATATTTTTGGCGCAAACAAAGTTTGCCAGCTTTCTGTTTGTTGGCTTTTTTTGCCACGCTGCTACCTTCCATGCACATTTATCCCATTCAAGGGTTGCTTTATGAGCATTGGCTTTATCCCGCCTTCCCTTGGCTCTTTTTGGCTTTTGGACTTTGGTTTTCAAAATATCTCAACCCCGAATGCAAAACCACCAAGTTCCCGCCTGTCTATTTCGCGTTGGGCTTTTTGTTTGTCATTTTGGCTTTCAGCGTTCGCACGATGCTTCGCAATCAAGATTGGCAAACCCCAGTCAAATTTTATGAAACAAACATTGCCCTCGGTGGAGTTTCTGGCCGAGTTTACACCAACCTTGGCATGGCCTATGACGAAGCCAAGCAGTCAGACCAAGCCATCGCGGCTTATCAAAATGCCATCAAAATTTCTAATAATCAACTTTTTCAACCTTGGTATGATCTTGGCAACACTTTTTCGCAACAAGGCAAGACCACTGAGGCGCTCGAAGCTTATCAGCAAGCTATCAAAATCAACCCCTATTTTCCTGCTTCATATCTCAACAGTGCCAAAATACAGCTTGATCAAAAAAATTTTTCCCAAGCCTTGGCTATCTTGAAAGATGCCGAAACTGCGAATCCCAACCAAATTGGTATACTTTCTGCCATTGCCACCATTGCTTTCAACTCCCATGATCCTGCCACCGCCAAAGCCTACGCCCAAAAAATCCTCACCCTCGACCCCAGCAACCAACAAGCCAAGGAATTGCTTCGGAGATAAACTATTTCAAAAAACTTTTGCCTCGCAACTTTCGATGAAATGAAATCGCAAACCGATGCGCCTCGTCCATAATCTGTTTAATCAAAAGTTTATCCTGCAAAATACTTTGTATTTCTTGATTTAATTTCAAATTTCTAATTTCAAATTTCAAATTTTTACGCGTCGGTCCTTTCGCCACCCCCACAATTGACACCGCCAAACCTAATTGCGCATGAAGCAATTCATCTGCCATATTCACATGCCCCGCCCCGCCATCCAACAAAATCAAATCTGGCATTGGCCAATCGTTTTTAAATCTTCTCAGCAAAACTTCCTTCATCATTGCCACATCATTGCTTCCCACCACCGTTTTAATCTTGAACTTGCGATACTCAGACTTATTCGGTTGCCAATTTTCTCCGCCAAGGGCGGATTCGCCTCTGGCAGAAAAAACCACCATCGACCCCACCGCATCCGTGCCAGAAATGTTTGAAATGTCATACGCCTCGATTCTAAAGTTTTCTTCCTTGTGACTCCCTCGCCCCTCGGGAGAGGGCTGGGGTGAGGGCGCGTTCGCCATCTCCCTCGTAATGAGCGCCACATCCCGAATGTGCTGCAAGGCAAAAATTTTGTTGCGAACTTGCGCCGCTTTTTCAAACTCATGCAATTTCGCCAGCGCCCGCATTTCCTTTTCCAAATCCTTGAGCAACTTTTTCTTCTTGCCAGCCAAAATCAACTTGATGCCATTGATATTTTTTTGATAATCAACTTTTGAAATTGCGTCTGCATAAGGCCCAGGGCAAGTTCCCAATTGAAAATCCAAACAACCCTTCTCCGTTTTTTGCTTGCCCGCATGAAATGGAAAAATCCTCCGCATAATTTTCAGCGCAATCTCCATTTGTTGCTTGGAGGTGTAAGGACCGAAGGTAGCTTGTAGCTTTTCAGGCGTTAGCTTTTTAGCTTTTAGCCCGTTACTGTCATCGCGAGGATTTTTGTACTCGAAAATCCGTGGCGATCCAGAGCGGAGCATTGCCCTGGATTGCTTCGGAGGAGTACCTCCTCGCAAAGACATACTATTTAGACTATTAACTTTTTCAATATCTGTCTTCCGCACAATCAACACCCTCGGAAATTCCTCCTTGGTAATCACGAAATAGGCGAAACTTTTGTCGTCTTTTTCCAGGGTGTTGTATTTCGGCTGATGTTTTTTGATGAGGTTGCTTTCCAAAATCAAAGCTTCCAGCACGGAATCAGTTTGCTCAAATTTGATCTCCTCCACCTGCCCAACCATCCGCCCAATCCACTGGCTCCTCCCCCGCACAATGCTAGGTTCTAGGTGTTGTAAGTGTTCAACTTGTTCTAAATGTTTTATTCGCAGATTTGCATCATTTCCACTATTAGCAATTCGCATATTTGCATTTACTGCATTTTTGTTCGTAGATTCGTTTTCATTTCGCCCGCCTGCCGTCGAGGCAGGTAGTTTCGAATCGGTCCTAAAGTATGAAGAAACTCTGCTTCTCAAGTTTGTCGCCTTGCCGATATACAGCAATTCGCCTTCTTTGCTATAGAAAAAATAAACCCCCGTTTCTTGGGGCAACTCAGCCACTTTTTGCCTCAGTCTTGACAAATTCATAAAATGGGATTATAATACAATATTGTAC
>JBAXHR010000103.1:0-4209 GCA_037138835.1 Candidatus Moraniibacteriota bacterium
CTACAATTTAGCATAAAGTTATCCAAGATAGAGCCATTTTAATCATAAAAGAATTTTTCTCACCATACCCTCATTTGCATCCACCTCCACCAAATCTCCGTCCTTCAAAACTTGGGTGGCGATTTTAGTGCCGATAACGCAAGGGATTTTCAACTCACGAGCAATGATAGCAGCGTGACAAGTAATTCCTCCCTCATCAGTCACAATCGCAAGCGCTTTTTTCATCGCTGAAATATATTCTGGCCGTGTCATTGAAGCCACCAAAATTTCCCCTTTTTTAAAATCTTCAATACTCTGCATTGACAAGCAAACCCTTGCAACACCACTGACAACACCAGAAAAAGCAACTGAGCCCTTGATTTCTTGCTCGTGCACGCTAGCTTTGTTTTCCAAATCACCCAGCATTTTTTGCGCTGCATTTCCAGCAAAAAGCGTTCTTTTGAGTGTATTTGGCGTATAAACGATAAAAAGTTTTTCTCGTTCCGCCAAGACTGCTTGGAACTTTTTATCTTCAATTTTGGCTACTTCTTCTGGTAGCATAAATTTGATTGCTTCCTGTGAAATTCCCACTTTTTTTGCTAACGCCATCAGGACTGGCTCGCTTTGGTAAATACTTTTCAAAATATTTTCCTTTCTTTCATCTTGCCATGAAATCATGCGTGATATAATTTTTACATAAACATCGCTTACTTCCAACACCTCTTCTTTCCCCTCCTTGAACTGAGTTGCAAGTTCACGGATTGTTTTTATGTCAACTTCATTGCGACCCAAATAAGAGCTCTTCACCCAAGCATAATTTTTTCTAAACTCCTCCAAAATTTGATTTTCATTCATGTTAGAATTGCAAAGTTTTCCCGCAAAGCTTGCTGCGCTACCAATGAAAGATTGCCTTGCTTCCTTGATATCCCGTATGTTAATTTCATATTTTCCCAAGATTTCTTTTTCAGCAAAATATGCAGCACTTTCCAAAATATGACCGATTCCTGCACTGTCACATAATCTTATAATCTGCTTATTTAAAAGCTTTTTAATTTCTTTAATGGAATATCCATTCAATACTCTCTCATCATAACTAGCCGACGCAGAAGAATGTTCAAACTTTATTTCGTACTGTGAAATTAGCGCCTCTAAATCATCCACGGTTTTAATCTTTTCCCAAAAAATTTTTCCAAGCCTATTGAAATCAGCTTTATCATAATGCCACTTAACATTTTTATCCTTAAAAATTGCAAAAATATGTTTATAGGCTAAACCCCAGGAAAGATGTGCGGATGAGAGATTTCCAACGCTACTTATGAAAAATGGATAAGCATTAAATCCTTGAACATCCCAATCCACCCTTTTAACTAACTGGACTATTGATTCTTTGCCGACAGCTATTGCATTTAAAAAATCTTTAGCCTCATCTCCAATGAAAAGTGTTCGCTCAAGCGTACTAGGTGCATAGTCGATAAAAAGTTTTGATCTTTCAATTAATTCAGCTTGAAAATTTTTATCTTCAATTTTGTCTATTTCTTCTGGAAGCATAAATTTAATAACTTCTTGAGAAATTCCAACCCCTTTTGCCAAAGCCATCAAAACAGGATCACTTTGATAAACACTTTTCAAAATATTTTCCTTTCTTTCGTCATGCCAAGAAATAAGACGCGCCAGTATTCCCACAAAAACATTGCTTTTGTCCTCAACATACGGAGTCTCTTCCTGAAAATTTTCAGCAAAATTACGCACAGCTTTTATATCAACTTCATTGCGACCCAAATAAGAGCTCTGCACCCAAGCGTATTTCTTTTTAAACTCTTTCAATATTTCTGCATCATTCATTTCCGAGTCGCAAAGTTTTTTTGCCCAGCTAGCCGCCCTGTTGATAAATGATTGCTTTGATGCGCTGACGGTTTTAATTTCCATTTGATATTTCTCTTGAAAATATTTTTCTGCCACAAAAGAAGCACACTCTGTGATATGAGCATAACCGACACTAAAGCACAACAAGTTTATTTGTTTTCTCAATAAATCCTTCAACTCCTCAACTGAAGCTGTTTGTAAATCAGTTTCAAGATAACGAGCATCCCGAATTGAATCTGCATAAGTTTTCTCATATTGAGCAATTAACTCTTCCAATATCTCAATTGAAGTTACTTTTCCCCAAAAAATATTACCTATTCGCTCATAATCACTTCTATCATAATGCCACTGCACATTTTTGCTGTGCGAGACGCAAAGAAAGTGTTTGTACGAAAGACCCCAAGGAAGTTTAAACCCTGAAAAGGTTGCGACGCTACTAGTAAAAAATGGATAAGCATTGAATCGTTGCACATCCCAATCGGTTCCCTTCACTAATTCAATAACCTGTTTTTTGTCTTCAGGTGTATTTTTGTTCACAGAAATCAACTTTAATTCATTTTGTTTTGATATTTTTTGCTTAATTTCATTTGCTCTTTCTAAAATCCTCACCACACCATTATCCGCATCAACTTCCACCAAGTCGCCATCATGCAAAACTTGGGTGGCGATTTTGGTGCCGATGATACAAGGCTTTTCTAATTCGCGAGAGACAATGGCTGCATGAGATGTTAAGCCACCAGTGTCTGTAACCACTGCAGCTGATTTTTTCATCAAAAAGATATAATCTGGACTCGTCATTGGAGCAACTAAAATATCCCCTTCATTGAATAGTTTTTTTTCATTTTTTGGATCCCTGACAATTTTAACTTTCCCAATTGCAACTCCGCCATTTGCAATAACGCCATGAATAACCATTGAATCATTCAGATTTTCTTTCATATAAACATTCCAAAGTGCCTCAACTTCATTTTCATTAATTTCAGTTAAACAGGCTTCATCAAGCAAAAAACCAAATTTTTCTTGCCTCACCAAGTTAGCCCCTTTCAGAATTTCAGCCAATTCCCAAAGCCCAAATCTTTTCAGATCTTTTCGCTTCATTCTCTTTGAAACTTCATCAAGTAAAATCTGTTTGTAATGTTGCAAAATCCATATTTCCCTTTTTCTTTCATCTTGCCATTCCATTGCATCGATAATTCTTTTTGCAATTTCAAGGATAGTTTTTGATATTTTAAATTTTCGAATAATCGCCACTTTAGTTGCTTGAATTTTTTTAATCCTTTCCGCATTTTTTTCACTAAGGCTAGGTTCTAGTTTGGCTTTTCTCTTTTCAAAAAATTCGTAATCCAAACATTCCACTCCTGAATAGCTATTACGAAGCCAGAAATACTTCTGCTGATGAGCCTTAATGTTTGTTGTCCCTTGTAACTCTATCTCCTCTTCTTGATAAAAGGACATTTTTTCTGATGTAGTTAAAATTCTAATAATCTCATCGCAATCTTCCTTCTTAGTGATAGCCACAGAGAGCTTCCTTCTTAAAACATTGATGGAACCATAATTACCAACCTCGGCCGGCAATGTTGGCAACCAAACATTAGTAATTAAATCATTTGTTTTTTTAAGAACATCCGCTAGTTTTTTTGAAGATACTTTTGTTAAATTTTCTCTTTTTATTTTTTCTTCTTGTCTGTGAAGCTTTTCCACAGCAAGTCCATAAGCCTCTTTCTGCTTTTGATATTTTTTTACAAATACATATTTCTCAAAAACCTTAGCTCCACCCCTTAGAGTCTAAGACCCACATATGCTCATCGTCTCTTGAAAGCACTAATGTTTTTGGAAAAAATTCTTGCATAAATTTTTTCGAATACCCCATTGTCAAAGCATATACATAATCTGCAATATAAAAATATTTGAAAGATAATGGCCCCCAGCGATAAATTTCAGTTTCTGGATTTATGGGATATGAAATTTTAGCTACACCCTCCTCTTTCTTTGTCAGCGTCGTTATCGGCCGACTCTGCACAATGTAGAATTTATTGTTTTCGTATGCCCACTCAATGTCACAAGGGAAACCATAGTGGTTTTCAATGGTAAGGATGATTTCGGAAAGTTCAAGGATTTGTTCTTTAGTTAGGACTTGTTGGTCTTTCAATTCTGGGATGTCTTTCCAAACATTTCCTCCTTGGTTTTTTCGATAGATAGCTCGGTCTTGATTGGAAACATTGATATCAATAATCTTTTTTTCTTTTTTTTCGACTACATAGGAATCAGGAGTAACTTGCCCTGAGACAATGGCTTCTCCGAGTCCAAAGCCAGCTTCAATGATAAGTTGATTGGGATCTTCAGTCACAGGATGCACTGAGAAAGCAA
>JBAXHR010000104.1:0-4110 GCA_037138835.1 Candidatus Moraniibacteriota bacterium
AGCGAGAGCGAGTACCGAGCGATTGGTTATAACTCCTAACCAAGTATGCGCGTCCCAAAAAGCAAACAAGGGAAGTAAAAATTGCTGACTTAGTTTTATAGAACCCTATATTGCGTATGACCCCATAAAACTCAAAAAGGTTTTATTCAAGGAATTTTTCCACTTCTTTTTCAATAGTTTCAAATCCGCTGTGCCAGTGGATTTGGGGGTTGCGCTTGAGCCAGGTCATTTGGCGTTTGGCATAGTGAATGCTGGCGTAGTAGAGTTTCTCTCGCATTTCATTTTCAGAAACTTTTTGGCGCAAAAAAAGCGAAATCCAACGATATTCCAGACCAATTCTTTCCAGCCACTTCCACGAAACTCCCTTTTTGTGCAGGCTTGCAACTTCGGCAGTCATCCCTTCTTCAAAACGCTCCTCGAGGCGTTTTTTGATTTTGGCATTGAGAATTTCTCTCGGCACCTCAATTCCGATTTGGAAAAATTCGTATTTTTCTGTGAACTGTGAGATAGAAACTGTTGGCAGTTCAGGCACTTTCCCAATAGCTTTACAAATTTCAATAGCTCTAATTAATCTAACTTTATTTTTTGGATCAATACTGTCGGCGCGCACGGGATCCAATTTTTCAAGCTGGGAAAAAAGCTTCTCAGCACTTTTTTTGTTCAATTTTTCGCGCAATTTTTCATTGGGGGCAACTTCGGGAATGTTTGAATTTTGAGTCAGCGTATCAATCCAAAAAGCGGTGCCACCACAAATAATCGGAATTTTTTTTCGCTCCAAAATCTCCTGGATTTTTTCTTCAGCTAATTTCTGAAAATGCGAAACATTGAAATCTTCTTGCGGTTTGGCAACATCAATCAAATGATGCCTGATGTCTTCTGAATAAAACTCATTTTCTTGCTTTTTATTTTTCTGTGAACCGTTAACTGATAACCGTGAACTATTTTTATCCCTTTTTACTTTTCCGCTGCCAATATTAAGTCCTCGGTAAATTTGTCTGCTGTCGGCTGAAATAATTTCGCCGCCAAATTCCTGTGCAAGTTTAATCGCCACCCCTGATTTGCCGGAGGCGGTGGGACCCATTACTACTATAATTTTAGGTTTCTTTTGTGATAACATAGGAAAGTATAATAAAAAATATGGTAAATAAGATACAAACATCAAGATACAATAATCAAAAAAAATTCAAAAACAAAACCTCAAACTTTCAAACAGTTTGTATTCTTGAGTATTGGAACTTGAGATTTGTTTGGTTATTGTATCTTGTATCTTGTTTCTTATTCTTTGTCTTGTATCAGCTTAAGCTTCTCCTTCCAAATTCCAGACATTGGCTTTGGTGATTTTGACTTTGACAATTTTTCCAATCAGGTCTTTTTTGGTTGAAATGATTTTGACATTTTTCAGGGTGCGGGTTTTGCCGAAATAAATTAACTTCGGTGCCAACTTAGAGGCTAAGTCTCCAAGTGGAGGCTTAGCCTCTAAGTTGGTCTCTTGCTTTTCAATGAGCACTTCCAGAGTTTGGCCGAGATATTTCTGGTTATTTTCCAGTGCGGTTTCTTTGAGGATTTCATTGAGGAATTTTTCGCGGCGGGCTTTTTCGGTTTGGGGCACATTGTCTTTCATGGTCCAGGCGACAGTTTGGGGGCGAGGGGAGAATTGACCAAAAAAAACCATATCAAATTTTGCTTTTTTCATCACCTGCGCAGACTGCAGAAATTGTTTCTTGGTTTCTCCAGGGAATCCCACAATGATGTCAGAAGAGATGGAAAACAATTGGTCAGGTTTGTGTTTGGCGAAAGCCTTTTTGATTTTATCGATCAAGGTTAGATAATGCGCTTGGGTGTAGTTGCGATTCATTCGGCGCAAAATTTCGTCATCTCCAGCTTGCAAGGGCAGATGCACAGTCTCGCAAACTTTTTGGCATTTGGCAATTGTCTGGATCAAATCATCGCTCATATCTTTGGGGTGGGAAGAAACAAATTGAATCCAAAATTTTCCATCGATGGCATTGATTTTTTCAAGGAGGGTAGCGAAGTCGCAACCTTTACCCTCATCTGTCCGGAGTACCGGACATCTTCTCCCAGAGGGAGAAGAAGATAATGAAGTTGGACTTTTGTAGGAATTTACATTCTGGCCAAGTAGGATGATATTTTTGTAGCCTTTGGAAATCAAATTTTTGACTTCGCTGAGAATTTCTTCGGCAGGGCGGGAAACTTCGCGACCACGGGCATTGGGCACGACGCAATAGGCACAAAAGTTGTTGCAACCAGTCATAATGGGGACATAGGCCTCGAAAGAGTTTTGGTGTTTTGGTTGAATACTCAAATAATCCAAATCTTCCTTGTTGTAGAGATTTTTTATGGAATTTTTTTTTATTTTTCTGTCATTCCGGACCCGATCCGGAATCCCGATCTTTAACGGGCTAACTTTACTATTGGGGGATCCCGAAGCAAGTTCAGGATGACACAAATTTAGTTTCTTGAAATCTTCTTGAAAGTTTTTTATTTCACAAAACAAATCAACTTTGTTTTTCATTCTTTTTTGGACATCAGCTCTGTTTGCAAGACATCCAGTCATCACTATTGCTGTTGACTGTGAACCAGTAGCTAGTAACTTTTTTTTGCGGAGATTGTTGATCATGCTGTAAGCGCGGTTTTCGGCGGTTTGTTTAACGCCACAGGTGTTGAAAATGACCAAGTTGGCCTCCTGGATTTTTTCGCTCGGCAAAAAACCTTGCGCTTCCAAAAAGGTCGCAAGGCGCTCGCTGTCAGAAGTGTTCATTTGGCAACCAAAGGTTTTGATATGGTAGGTTTTAGAAATAGGGAACATAAGGCTTTGGAAATTGGTTTCTATTGACAATTTAGGGATATATGGTAGGCTTTTAACTAGTTCTTTGGAGTATTTCTAAACTAAACAAGTGGGGTTTATTATGTCTGTTGATAAAAGTCGGCAAGAAGTATGGGCAAAGCTTATTAATCTAATGGTAGCCGAGCATAGGGATGCATTCAGGTCAGGGGATATCTTGGTAAAAGTGATACTGGTCAAAAATGGAATTAGAGAGGAGGTATGGGGTGCTTTAAACGACCATAGTGATACCGCACTCATACTCGACACTTCTGACGAATCATCTTCCACTGAATTAACCTATGTTCTTCTGAATGATGATATTTTGGTGATAAGTAATACCTTCACGGGAGATGATATTTCATTTGGGTGTTCTGATGAGCTTGAGGATGATTGATTGAGAAGACGCACCCCTTGATAAGTCGCTAATGCAATGCGTTGGCGATTTATTTTTTTAAAGTTATCCTTTTTCATATTTCTTAATCTACTTCCAATACCCTTTGTTCCTTACTTCTTCTCGGCAATCTCTAGGACAACCTTCTCCACAAATTCCTCCAGTGGCAAAGTCTCTTGCTCCTTAACTCCGCGAGTGCGGACGGCAACAGTTTGGTCGGCAACTTCTTTTTCACCGACGACGAGAATGTAAGGAGTTTTTTGTTTTTCCATTTCAGAAATTCTTTTGCCAAGCGATTCATTTTTGTCATTCAGTTCGGCGCGGATGTCGTTGGCCAAAAGTTTGTCCAGCACTTCTTTGGCGTAGTCCGCAAATTTTTCCGAAATTGGCAAAATGGCAACTTGCACAGGGGAAAGCCAAAGTGGGAATGCGCCGGCAAAATGCTCGATTAAAAGCATCATAAATCTTTCATAAGAACCAAGAATTGCACGGTGTACCATCACAGGATGCGTTTTGCCACCTTCTCTGTTGGTGTATTCTAACTCAAATCTTTTTGGAGTGGCAAAATCAAGTTGCACGGTTGGAATTTGAATTTCTTTGCCCAGGGCGTCGCGAAACATAAAATCCAATTTAGGACCATAAAGCGCGGCTTCGCCCTCGTGCTTGATTGCTCCAAGCCCCATTTCATCAGAAATATCATGCAACATTTTTTCGCAAAGATCCCAATCTTCAGGATTTCCAATATATTTTTCTGGATGCCCGTAGTCTCGCACCGAAAGCGAAACGCTGTGATTGTCCCACATTCCTAAAGAAGTATAAAAATTTTGAATAATTTCTACCATATTTTTCACTTCTTGCTTGACTTGATCAACCG
>JBAXHR010000105.1:0-4092 GCA_037138835.1 Candidatus Moraniibacteriota bacterium
CCTTATGGATTTCCGCTGGAAGATGGATAAAAAGACGAAGGTCTTTTTTGTTTTCGACAGTTCTGGTAGTTATGGTCATGGAGCAAAAATAATAAAAAATTTAAAGAACAATTGAGGCTAAAGGTGAAGATGAAAGGAGAAGAAATTGGAGAGTATATTTTGGATTTCTTGTATGAAGATCAAATAGTAATTGAATTGAAGCAAGGAGATATGTTTTCAAAAACTAATATTAATCAGATTTACTCATATTTAAAGGCAACTAATTTGAAACTCGGGCTCTTGGTAAACTTCACTAGAACAGGAATTAAATTTAAAAGGATAGTGAATTTAGTGTAGAGTTCGTACATTCGTATAATTCGTAATTCGTAGATATAGAATATGAATATTCGTATAAATCACATTGCAAAAATTGAGGGGCACACTGGTTTTATGGCTAGTGTTTTGCAGGGCGATGTTAAGAGCGCCAAATTTGAAGTCAAAGAGGGCGTGCGGTTGATTGAGGGGATTTTGGTGGGTCGCAATTACAAAGATATGCCGATTATTGCGCAGCGTATTTGTGGAATTTGCCCCGTGGTGCACAACTTGACTGCCATCAAAGCGATTGAAAATGCCATGAAAATTGAAGTGAGCGAAGAAACCGTGAAATTGCGTCGGGTGATGGAGCACGCCCAGTTCATTCATTCGCATGCCTTGCATCTTTTCTTTTTGTCGTTGGCAGATTTTTTGGATATTGAAAATGATTTGGATTTGATCAGTGCTTATCCCGAGCAAGCCAAAAAGGCAATCAAGGTTCGGGAGTATGGCATGGAATTGATCAAGGTGATTGGCGGGCGCGTGGTGCATCCACTTACCAATGAGGTGGGAGGTTTCAAGAAAGTTCCGACCATTGAACAGTTGCAAAAATTGATTGCGCAAAGCGAGGAAATTTTGTTGGTGGCGTTGGAGTTGGGCGAATTTTTCAAAACCATCAAATTGCCACAGTTTTCTCGCAGCACGGAATATGTGAGCTTGGAGAAAAAAGGCGAGTATGCGATTTATGACGGGGATGTGGCTTCCAACAAGGGGCTTTTTGTGACGGTGGATAATTTTGAAAATAATTTTCACGAATTTCAACGGCCAAAGGAAATCATCAAGCGTGTATTGGCAGATGGCAAAACCAGCTATATGGTTGGGGCAATTGCGCGCGTGAACAATCAAGCGGACAAACTGAGCTATGAAGCTCGCAAATATCAACAAGCTTTGAATTTTGCGCTGCCAGATTTTAATCCTTTTCACAATGTGCTTTATCAAATGACAGAAATCATTCATTGTGTTGAAGAGTCTGGTCATCTGCTTCGTCAACTTGCGCAAAGTGATTTGCAGGAGGCGCTCACCAAACCATACAAAGTCCAAGCTGGGGCGGCGGCCGCGGCGGTGGAAGCCCCACGCGGAACCCTGTATTATTGGGTAGACATCGATGAAAATGGTTATGTGAAAAATGTGAACATCATCACACCAACCGCACAATTTCTGACACACTTGGAAGATGACATTGCAGCTTTTTTGCCGTCCGTGTTGGATTTGGATGAAAAGACCCGTGAAAAGAAAATGCGCGCCTTCATCAGGGCGTATGACCCCTGCATTAGCTGCGCAGTCCACTGAAATGCAAAAATTGTTACATTGTTAGACTGTTACATTGTTATGGAAGAGAAATACTTAAAACTAAATGATATTGGGGCTTATAAAATCTCTTTTAATCTTTCCAATTATGTTTGGGACATTGTTGTTGTATGGAATTATTTCGAAAAAGATACAATTGGAAAACAATGGGTGAGAGCAATAGATTCAATATCTGCAAATATTGCGGAAGGATTTGGAAGATATACAAAAAAGGATAAAATAAATTTTTTTAGGTATAGTTTTGGTTCGCTTAAGGAATCCATGGATTGGGCACAAAAAGCAAAAACCAGAAAAATAATAACAGAAGATCAATATGCATATATCATGAGTGAGTTGGCCAAATTACCAAGAGAACTGAACTATTTGATAAAATTTACAAATGAAAAATTAACAATATAACAATATAACAATATAACAATTTAACAATGTAAGCTTATGCATGATTTTTTGTTGGCCAAAGAAATAGTTGAGGAAGTTTTGGCGGTTGCCAAAGAAAAAGCACTTTCAAAAGTCGAGAAAGTTTCGGTGGAAATTGGTTTGATTGCGATGGCGCACGATGGGCACGAGGAGCACACTGAGGACATTAGCGTGGAAAATTTGCAATTTGGAATTTCAGCCATTGCCAAAGGCACGCTTTTGGAAAAAACCGTTTTTGAAATCAAGAAAGTTGCTGGGGAACATTGGAAACTGACGGAGCTTGAAGGCTCCTGACATGGCTACATGGCTACATGGCTACATTGCCACATTGTTGGGATGCAATTTTTTAAGTGAAAAACAATTTAACAATATAACAATTTAACAATAAAACAAGTATGATCAAAGTAGCAATCAACGGGTTCGGTCGCATTGGGCGACCATCGACAAAAATCGTTTTTGAAAAAGAGGGAATGGAAGTGGTGGCTATCAATGATTTGACTGACATTGAAACCAGCGCGCATTTGCTAAAATACGATTCTTCTTATGGAGTTTATGGGCAGGAAGTAACAGTTGATAAACAGGCGAGTGAAATTGTTATCGGTGGCAAAAAAGTGAAATATTTTTCGCAGAAAGATCCGGCCAATTTGCCTTGGGGCGAGCTAGGCGTGGATGTGGTTTTGGATTGCACGGGCATTTTCTTGGATCAAGTTTCCGCGCAAAAGCATATTGATGCGGGCGCCAAAAAAGTGGTGATGAGCGCGCCACCAAAAGATGACACCCCAATTTATTTGTTGGGAGTCAACGAAAATGATTATAAAGGCGAAGCCATCGTTTCCAATGGTTCTTGCACGACCAATTGTTTGGCACCGATGATCAAAGTGCTGGATGATCTTTGCACGATTGAAAAAGGTTTTATGACCACCACGCATTCATACACCAATGATCAAAATTTGCTGGATTTGCCTCATCGCGATTTGCGCAGGGCTCGAGCTGCCGCGCTTTCAATTATTCCAACCACCACGGGAGCTGCCAAGACGGTGGGCAAAGTGATTCCACATTTGAAAGGCAAGCTCGATGGCATCGCGCTACGCGTGCCAACCCCAGTGGTTTCGATTGTGGATTTCATTTGCACGGTGGAAAATTCCAAAACTGTGGAGGAAATCAATCAAGCCTTTGTTGTTGCTTCTCAAAGTTCAATGCAAGGAATTTTGGATGCTACCTCCAAGGAGCTGGTTTCCATGGACTATAAAATGAATCCTTTTAGTTCCATCGTGGATTTGCCCCTGACTATGGCGCAAGGCAACTTGGTCAAGGTGGTTGGTTGGTATGACAACGAATGGGCATATTCCAATCGTTTGGTGGAGATGGGGGCGTATATTTGTAAATAGCTTATTGGCTTATTAGGCTTTAGCTTTTTAGCTTCTTATTTTACCATGTAAATAGGCTTAACCTTCAGCTTTTAGCTGGTAACCTGTTTTATACGCGATTGTGTGAAAAAATGCGAAAATTAGTTTTCTGTAAACTGCTTGTCCTTTTTAGGCAAGCAGTTTTTGCAAGTGGATGCAAAAAAAGAAAAATTGGCAAATAAAAAACACGAAATTCGTGTTGGGGGTTTTGAAAATGTTTTTCCCCCAGGTCGCTGATGCGAAAGCTGGGGGATTTTGTTAGAAAAATATTCACCACCTTACTCGATGCGTGCTTGACAACCTTCAGTGGAACAAGAAACTGGGCCGAAGAATCCAGTGGATCGAATTTCCTCCGTAATTCTATTTATTTCATTGTCATCATGTCCGGCATTCGTAAGGTCTAAGCGGATTTTATATTCATCGCCAAAAAAATATTCTTGCCAATGAAAAGCCCAATGAGTAAAACATGACAATACAGCAAGAAACATTGAAAGTCCAAGGGATTTAACATTTCTCAATGTTTCTTCTCCTAATTCTGTTGCTGAATCTGAAAAATGTCCAGTCCTGAATCCCCTAAACCAATATTGTTAAAATTTAAGAGAGTTTTTTG
>JBAXHR010000106.1:0-4007 GCA_037138835.1 Candidatus Moraniibacteriota bacterium
TTAAGTCCCTTGTGTATACCATTCCACCATCGGGGCAGTCTTTTTTAATTTAAATATTTTTTAAAAAAGATTTTTTCAAAGACAATGCAGGCTTTAGGCTACTTTTTCTTCTTCAACTTTTTCCACAACTACCTCTGCTTCAACTGGCGCCTTTGCGACTTTCTCAGTGACTGGTTTCTTTGCTTCTTCCTCTTTGGCCAAAACTGCTGCGTCGGTGTATTTCATCTTCAATGATTTGGCACTTCTTTCGCGAACAAAATATAGTTTTGAGCGACGCACCTTGGCTCGCTTGAGCAATTCAATCTTTTCAATATTTGGAGATTGAATTGGCACTACAATTTCGACTCCAAAACCGTTGGAAACCTTTCGCACAGTGATCATCCGAGAAGAACTTTGCGCCCCTTTGACAGCAAGGATCATCCCTTCAAAAACCTGCACGCGCTCTTTCCCTCCCTCGACGATTTTGCGAAAAACCTTCACCACATCTCCTGCCCGAAATTTCGGCATTTCAGCGGTTTTTTGATTTTTATTAAATTCAACTAGTTTGTTGTTCATAGTATTATCGCCTTCCCCTTTCCTGCATTTATTGACTGCCAGGCAAGCCCAAAATTGGATTCAGGAAACTTCATTTAAACAAATTAAAAAGCTTTTCCATCATACTAGCAAAAGGGTTTTTCGTCAACCCCAGGGGCAGAATTGTTATATTATTACATTAAGACATTGCTTTTTGTCTTTAATTTTGGCTGTAAATTCGATGAAATCTGCTGGGAGTTTAGCCTCAAAAACATAATGCTCACTATTCAAATCAAACTCCAAACTTTGGGCATGTAGCAATTGTCTAGCGAGCTGTGATTGTTTGTCTTTTTGATTTCCATAAATTTTGTCGCCCACCACAGGATGACCAAGCGAGGCAAGATGAACTCTGATTTGATGCATCCTGCCAGTTTTTGGTGAAACTTCCAACAAGGAAAAGTTTGCATATTCTTTGATGAGTGTATAATTTGTCACAGCTTGCCTGATCTTGGTCTTGGTATTTTCTCTGGCGATGAGTTGCTTGCTGAAACCAGCGGAACGAGCCAAAGATTTTTCAATGATTCCTTTTTTATTTTCCAAGACCCCCTCCACAATGGTCAAATATTTTTTTGTAATCAACCTATTTTTGAAAATATTTTTCAAGGCATCAAAAGTTGCCTGATTTTTTGCAATTACCATCACGCCGGAAGTGTCTTTGTCTAGGCGATGCACAATTCCAGGGCGCAAATAACCATCTTTTGAATCATCGTGCACATTTTCTATGGCAGGATATTGCGCCAGCAGTGCATTTGTGAGGGTGTCTGTTTGCTTGCAATCAGTGGGGTGAACTTGCAGGCCAGCAGGCTTGTTGATGACAAGAAAATTTTCATTTTCAAAAATAAGCACAAGCTTGATTTTGTTGTTTGGTGAAAGCTTTTTTTGCTCACCATTGAAATCTTTCAACTTAATTTCATCACCTTCTTCCAATTTATAACTGGGCTTTATTTTTTTTCCGCCAAGCAAAACGCTACCAGCTTTGATTTTTTCCACAACTTCTCCGCGAGAATACAAAAAAAATTCCTCAGCTAGGAATTTATCAATGCGCTTGCCCACATGTTCAGCTGTGATGATTATTTTTTCCATATTAAGTCGTGCCCCGTGATGAACGAAGCAAGTTTTACGGGGTGCCCAGGAGAGGACTCGAACCTCCACAGATTGCTCTACCAGTTCCTAAGACTGGCGTGTATACCAATTCCACCACCTGGGCAAAACTTTCGTTTTTAATATGCCAGTCCTGATACTAATCAGGACGCGTATACCCTGCCTACCGGCAGGCAGGCAATTCCGCCACCAAGGCAATTCAAAACAACAAACCAAGTGTAGCCCATTTATCACGAATAGACAAGTCTAGTGCAAAATTTGTTGAATTCTGGTTGCTTCAACCTTGAGGGCGCCTTCATCTTCATATTCACCATGATGACGCGTGTTTGCACCGTAAGTCTCCTTCTTTTGATCCAAGTGAAAATTGATCACCAGCGTCGTTCCTTCTTGATGGGCATACATGTGAAACCTTGGATAGCCACTGCGCGCCAACGGCCGCACAAAACTCATTTCATCTCGCTCATGTCGCTGAAAAGTGTACCCTGCTCTTCGGAGCATGTTAACTGGATTTTCCCTGCTTACTTCAACTTTGATTTGCATAAAATTTATTAGCGAATATTTGCATATTTGTATCATATGCATTAATTCGCATGTATATGTTTTTAGATTCATTTTACCCAATGTTTCCCTTTGATTTCTTGTTCGTCTTCTTCCTTTTTTTCTTCAATCACTTCCTTGGCCATTTGGCGAAGTTTGGACAAATCTTCACTGTCCAAATCCTTGGCGCGAGTCAAAAGCAATTCACATTGATTTTTTTGAGCATCTTCAATCACTTCAGCCAAAAGCACATCCAAAATTGCCCCAATTTTTGGTCCAGGTGCAAGCCCCAAGTCTTGCATCAAATCATTACCATTGATTTTGAGCATTTTGACTGAAACGGCGTCTTTTGAAACTTTTTCAATCAAATATTCCAAATGGCGCAATTTGTAAGGCTTGCCTTTTGGCGTCCCACTACCCAAGCGATCAGCAATTCGCAAATCAATCAAATCCTTCACATTTCCCAAGCCAACTTTTTTGATCAATCTGCGCACACTAGCTTCTCCAACCTCCTCGGGGTTATAATAAAACATATGATTATCCACCAAAAGCACCACTTTGTCAATTACCTCGTTGGAAAATTTCAAACGGCTCAGCATTTTTTTCACAATCCGCGCACCCAAATGATCATGATTGTAAAAAGTTGAAAAAGTTCCCTCGCCCCTTTTGGTTTGTGGCTTGGCGATATCATGAAAAAGCGCAGCCAGACGCACTTCCAACTTTTTTGACGGGCAATGTTTCAGTGAAAGCAAGCAATGCTGATAAATCGTGAAAATATGATGCCTGTTTTGGGCAATTCCAACGCCCGCTTCAAGTTCGGGCAATGCAACTTTCAGCACGCCTGTTTTTTGCATCAGATCAATCCCCGCTGCGGGATTTTCCGAAAGTATTATTTTTGTCAATTCGTCTTTAATGCGCTCATTGGCAACAAAAGAAATCAGCCCAGCATTTTTTTGCAAAGCTTCAAGGGTTGTTGTCTCAATTTCAAACCCAAGTTGGGAATGAAAGCGAATGGCGCGAATAATACGCAAAGCATCTTCATTGAAACGCGCATTAGCATCTCCAACCGCGCGGATAAGCTTATTTTTGATATCCTTTTGTCCACCAAATAAATCTACGAACTCAAAGGCTGGAGCATGAAGCATGGAGCATGGAGCATTTCCGACTTCTCCTGATGATTTCCTGATTCTAGCTGGCATTTTTTCATTTGAAATTTTCAGCGCAATTGCATTCATCGTGAAATCACGGCGACTCAAATCCTCTGCCAAGGTTAAGGCAAATTTAACTTCATCTGGTCTTCTGCGGTCAGAATAAGCTGATTCAATGCGATAAGTGGTTACCTCAACAATGGAGTGCTCCTTTTTCGGCTCTAAGGTTGCATCTTCTCCAAAAGGTAATACTTTGATGCCAACTGTCCCGAAGTTGTTTTCATAAAAGCTGTCTGGGAAAATCGCTATGATTTGCTGGGGGGTTGCTTTGGTAGTGACATCCCAATCCTTGGGATTTTTTCCAATGAGCAAATCTCGAACGCAACCACCCACAAAAAAGGCTTCAAATCCAGCTTTTTCGATTTCTTCCACAACCGCAAGCACTTGAGAAGGAATTTGTTTGAGCATAGGTTTTGTAGGGGTGCGCTTGGCAGGAATCGAACCTACATTTTATCCTTAGGACGGATCAGCTCTATCCATTGAGCTACAAGCGCAAAGTCAATTAAGAAAACATCAACAAGGTTTTTGAATCAGTGGTGTTTGTTTGAAAAAGTCAGAACCCATTTTGCGGAAAATCCCAACGAATGA
>JBAXHR010000107.1:0-3964 GCA_037138835.1 Candidatus Moraniibacteriota bacterium
GTATCAATACCTAAACGACCCAGTAAAATTATGTGCTCCACGCTGTGCCTCGCTTACCGATAAAATCAGCTTCTAATGATCGGGCTGGATAATGAAATGGAACGGGTCCATCAGGTAAGCCATGCAAAAATTGTTGTAATTTTTCTGATTTTCCCGCACCGCAAACTTGGCGCTGAGCACCTGAAAAACCGCAGTTTTGGTCGAAGTTTTGCCCACTGAACCGGTGATCGCCACAATTTTTGGCTTGTGCCTTTTGAGCACCGCCACCGCCATAAAATGCAAGATTTTTTCCAACAATAAGATTTTTTTTGATTTCATAAGTTTTTTTATAAAAAAAACTAAATTACCGAGGTGTTTAATCAATTTAACAAGCATAACACCAAGTTGCTATCTACTCAAGCACGCTCAATCTTTTGAGGTAATCACTTTTTCATCGCCATTTTTAACTTGTTTCTTCGAGACATTGCTGTCAGGAGCAGGCGCGGGAGCAACGGTGGCAGTTGGTACAATTGCCAAAGGATCAATCCCATTTTTGTAGGTATTATACATTGGACTAGTGGTTGGATCCTCCGTGGGCTTAACTTTATAATATTCCAACAAAAATTTCATCACTTTGCCAAAAGTTGGCGCAGCGGAAGATTCTGCCCATTCTACACCTTTTGGATTGACCATTTTTACCAACACTACAAATTGAGGGTCATTAACAGGTGCATAACCACCGAAAGAACCAACATTGATGCCATCCTCATAACCTTTCGCCCCTGCCTTGGAAATTTGCGCTGTTCCAGTTTTACCACCCACCAAATATCCAGGGACATCCGCCCGCTTACTATGTCCATTTGTCACCACACTTCTTAGCATCACCCCCATTTGATCTGAAGTATTTTTGGAGATAACTTGATGCATTTCCAAGGGCAAAACTTCCTGCGTACGCCCATCGGCATACTGAATTTGATCAATGATTTGGGGCTTCATCAAAACGCCGCCATTAGCCAACACGCCATAAGCGGTTGCCAATTGAAGTGGCGTTACCGCAATTCCTTGCCCGAAAGAGGCAGTGAAAAAATTGATAGTAGTTTTGGGATTTTCCAAATTGAACACATTGCCAGCCAATTCCCCAGGCAAATCAATCCCCGTTTTTTGACCGAAACCAAATTTTTTCACATAATCAGCAAAAGGTTTGTTGCCCACCAATTTTTCAATATAAATCACGCCTGTGTTGAGTGATTTTTCCAACACTTGCGTCATCGTTTGCACCCCATTGGCTTTCAAATCCGAATTGCGAATAGCATAACCCGCTTCGCTAACCACGCCTGTATCAACATAAGTCGAGCTTGGGGTAATTTTTTCACTGTCCAAGCCAATTGCTTCTGTGAAGGCCTTGAACACTGAGCCAGATTCATAAGCCTCACTAATTGCCAAATTATTGAAAGTTGCAATGTCCGCCGTGGTGGAAAAATTGTTAGGATCAAAACTTGGCTGATTGGCCATCGCCAAAATTCTGCCCGTCTTTGGCTCCATCACCACAATCGTGCCACTTTCGGGAGTGAATTTTTCCATTGCTTGTTTGAGAATTTTCTCAACTTCAAATTGTACCGTCCGATTGATGGTCAAAATCAAATCCGCGCCATTTTGAGCAGGCTGCACCTGACGATCCGAAATTGGAATCCAACGCCCACGCGAATCACCCTCCTGAGTCAATTGCCCAGCTTGTCCACGCAATTCCTTTTCCCAAGCCGCCTCCAAACCATACATTCCTTTTTGCTGATCGCCATTGGACCCCACAAAACCAACCAACTGCGAAGCCAGCTCCCCTGCAGGATAATAGCGAAAACTTTCTGGCTTCAAATAAATCCCTGCCAGTTTGGCCTCTCTAATTTTTTGAACTTCTTGGTCAGAAAGTTTATGCTTGAGCACCTCATAAACATCAGCTGATTTGCTCAATTTTTCTTTCAAGTCTTGCGTTTCCAACCCCAAAATATTTGCCAAACTACTCACCTGAGCCTCCAAATTTGTTATCTCACTTGGATTAGCATAAACCATTTGCAGTTGCTGATTCACTGCCAGGGGATAAGTTTTAGTATCTTCATCTTGCAAAAAAATTTCTCCTCGCCTAGCTGCCAGTGCCGTAGTGCTATCATGCTGATTTCCAGCCAAGGAAAGATAGATTTGATAATGCGAAACTTGCAAAAAATAAAGTTTCAGCAAAATTGCCAGCGCAAAAAACAAAACAAAAAAAGCCAACCCCTGCAAGCGCCATTGTTTTTCCGCAATGGTTTTTGGTTGAAGCTTTGGTTTTGTGATTCTGGTCTGTTTCATAAGCTATCATCTCATTTTACCAAGCTGCTGATATATTTCAATTTTTGTTTTTTGCTTGAGCGTTTGAATAAGCCATCATCGGAGTTTCCTCCAAATAAATCACATTGCGCGCTGGCGCCATATTCAAATTTTTCGACTGGTCTTCGATGTGATAAAGCGATTTAACCTGGGCTTCGCGAATACGCAAAATATCATTTTCATTTCTCTTTTGCGCAATTTCCTTTTCAAGCTTCCCAATCGCAATTCCCTGCGTCGCAGTTTGATTGATTGAATAAACATAAAAAACGCCCGAAAAAACCGCGCAAATAAACACGACCAGCACAGGACTAACAAACCCTGCCACTTTTTGCTTTGGCTGAGTTATTTTTGTTTTTATTTTTCTATTTTTTTCTGGTTGCCACTGACAAGCTTTGCGCTTGATGACAACAGTTCGTTTGATCATTTCTCATGGATCCCCCCAGAGAAATCAAAAAATTAATTCAATCTTAAGTAACACGCAATTTATACTTCCAGATAAACAAAAACTAACTCTGAATTTTTACAAACTGTTTTGCTTTTTAGACCATTATGAGCGACAGCGAATTCTGAACGATTGGTCATAGCTCCTGACCAAGAGTGTGTCCTAAAAAGTAAAACAGTTTGTAAAAATTACTAACTTAGTCTCTGAAGACCATGCAACCTCAAACCTTCTCCACGACTCGCAACTTGGCACTTCGAGCACGCGGATTTTCTGCCAACTCTTGCTCACTTGCCACCATCGGCTTGCGCGTAAGAATTTTCAGCGCAGGCTGGTGATTGCACCGACACTGCGGAAACTCTGGCGGACAAATGCATCCCCTTGCATTTTCCCGCATCCAATGCTTGACCAGCGCATCTTCACCTGAGTGAAAAGTGATAATGGCCAATCTTGCCCCAACTTTCAAAACTTCAACGGCTTGGGAGAGAAACGAACGCAGAGCTTCCAACTCTTGATTCACTTCCATTCTGAGCGCTTGAAAAGTTTTCGTGGCTGGATGAATTTTTTTTCTCTTGTATGCCCCAGGGACAGCACTTTCAATCACAGCAACCAATTGGAAAACAGTTGCAATTTTCTCTTGCTCTCTGGAAAACACAATTTTATGCGCAATCGAACTGGCATATTGCTCATCGCCAAACTCACGCAAAATTCGCGCCAATTCACCGTGCGAATATTCATTGACCACTTTCTCAGCCGTAAGCTCGGTGCGCCTATCCATCCGCATATCCAAAGGTGCCTGGCTTGCAAAACTAATTCCCCTATCAGTATCTGCAAGCTGATCAGATGAAATTCCCAAATCTGCCAAAATTCCATCGACGGATTCAATCCCCAGTGAATCCAAACTATTTTTCAATTTTTCAAAATTCTCATTGACCAAAAAAATTCTATTCTCTGTTTTTCCCAAATATTGATTTTCAATTTTCTTCTCAAATCTTGCAATCGCATCTTGATCTTGATCAAAAGCAATCAATTTTCCAGCATCTCCAATTTTTTCAAGAATCAATTTGCTGTGCCCACCTCCACCCAAAGTCGCATCCACCACCGTCATCCCCGCGCGCAAATTCAACGCTTCAATTGTTTCTGTCAGCAAAACCGTTTTGTGAATAGTCATCTCAGTATTCAATAGAC
>JBAXHR010000108.1:0-3907 GCA_037138835.1 Candidatus Moraniibacteriota bacterium
ATCATCAACAGCTCGTTGCCTTAAATAGGCAACCAACTCTTTTCGAACTGCTGGTCGCAGCTTCGCAAGTTCATCTTCCGACAATGGCATTGAACAATCTTCGGTCTCAATATCACAGAGATTTTTCCGAAACATCATCAGTGCCAAATCTGAGTCAAAAACCCCGGGAAGCGACTCTTTCAAAAAACTCAGCGTCTCAAACGCTTTGTAATAGTGCCCTGAGCGATTTGGACAATCATCACTGAAAAAGAAATCAAATATCTCGGCCACGATGCCATCTCTCCCCTTAAAGGTTTCCCGGTATTCTTTCATCTTTTTCATCAATGCTTCTGAAGAAAGAGCCTCAATCCCATCCAGCTTCCATAAATTTTCCATCGCACGTATTATAGTAGTCACCGTGGATTTTGGATGCTCGATAATCTCTATCAAATCATTGGCACGCCAGGTTCCAATCCTGTTTCTGGATTTTTTTGTGGGATTCAAAAAATATTGATAAAGGCTATGGGAAAATAAAGCCTTAATGAAGTTCGGCTTGTCGAGCATCATTGTTGCCAGCATAGAGATTCCTTCTGAAAAATTTCTTCTCTCTTGTGGCGTTGCTTTTTCCGAGAACTCCTGCAGTGTCAACTGCAGTGGCTCATCATCTATTGCACGACTTCCACAGGGGCGTTCAATTGGGTACTCCGCTTCTAAAATTATGGAAAATTTTTCTTTGTTGTCTGGATCTTGGCCTATTAGCCAAGTAAGATATACAGGCCATTCTTCTGGAGTTAAGCTTTGCTGAAATTCCAGCATTGTTTTTCCATCTTGCTTAAATGATAGAAAATAAATTGTGTGACCTACAAGCATCTTCAAGTCAATGATTTCCATGAGATATTTCCTTGTTTATGTTGTCAAAATAGCATGTTTATTGATACTTTTTCATTTTTTGCCCCAAAAGTCAAGTATTTGTATTTTATCGCTTTCATCGATTCAACATCCTTAACGGCAGATGTACGACCGCTGAAAAATTCAACCCCAAACAAAAAAACACCACCATGCTATAGCAACTAGACATGGTGGTAATTGTCGCTTGAAATCAAGCAAGAACGCCGACAGCGCTATTGCGATCCAGGGCGCCATCTTCGATATCTACCTGCATCATCGAAAAAACGCGAGAACCTCCAGCGTGATCAAGCCCAAATGATGCTGAGGATTTATAATCGTTGTAATTTATACTCCCCGATCCAATTCTTGGTAAAAGCGGTTGATCTGACGAAAAATCATCAATGAACAACTGATGCCAGTGAACCATAAGATTTAAAACCTCAACATAGCTTAATGCTTCTGGACCATCATGCCGCGAACATTCCACAAGATCCAATCTTTGCTTCTTGCTGTACCCAGTGAGAAGTGATGAATGAAAAACAATACCTTCCGGATCCGTTTGAGAACGATGTCGCCTTTTGGCAAGTTTGCTTTCCTCAAAGATTCTCTTCGTCGTATAGAGAGAAAGAATCTTTCGTTCCCCATTGGAACGGAGAGGAGCATCGCTTGTTCGTTCTGCAAAAACTTTATCAAATGTCCATGACAATCCAAGAGCATGTAACTGATCTCCTAATTCGTCAATGGCTTGCTTTTCAGCATGCAACATCTGAAACGGCAAATGCACATCTCGCAATACGCCAAACCCTGCTTCAGGATCATACACAGGATAAGCACCAAGACTTTCTAAAGTCTCTTTGTGTGTTTTCCAAACACTTTGAAGCCAGCCAGAGTGCCTCACAACGATTAATCTTATTTCGTCATCAATAACACCCTGCAATCCAGCTTCTCCACCAATCTTCCGAAAAAGCACTTGCAATCTGTCCAGAGTCGTCATCTCTTCATTTTTGCTCATTGTATCCCCCTTGGTTTTAGTTCTTTTGGATATTTGCTTCTTTGTAAAAAAACTCATTTTTTGTATTGATAGAAAACAATACCACTCATCTTACTGCTATGTCAAGTACTCGTATGCACACCAAAATTCAACCCCAAACCGCAATCCAGCACCCGCCACACCCGCCTCGACGCAGGGAGATGTAAAAAAATAATTGAAAAAAATTGCGATCGCTAAAAAATTCATTTCAAAACCTTCCGCCCGCCCAAAAAATTCCCACCTGTCACCACTTTTTTACCAGTTTTATTTTCCAAAGCCAGGCGGGCGTCTTTGGCAATTTGGCCACCCTTTTTGGCAGGAAGCTTGTTTTCCTCCAAGCCCTTAGGCTCTGTAACAAAATAAGTTGTGCAGTTCGTGCTCAGATTTGTGTCAGATTTGTTCAAAAAAAACTGTAAAGCTATCGAGATAACTTGAAGATTTTTTTGAGCAAAGATGGCGTGAAGATGGGTGCGAAATGTATGAATTATTTTGTTATAGAGACTTAGCCTCAATCGTTTCAGCGATTTGACGCGTGGAAAGTTCAGCCAAGGCTGTGAAAACCAGTTCTGCGTCAGACATATGATCACGCAAATTTTGCGACTTGAGTTTTTTCAAATCCTTATGTTGCTTGACGGTCAGCTCGCTCCACTCCTGATGAATGATATTCGTCAAAATTGCAAACTCATCTTTTTCTTGCACTTCGTTATTTTTCCAATAATCCGTCAGCTTGTTGCGAATTTCCTGCCCCATCATGCGTTGTCCAATCCATTGCTTGCTTCTGCCTTGTTTTTCCCAATACTGCCTCGAGCGATTCAGCGCCCTTTCTGGATCAGTCATTTCCTGCATGCGCTCATAGCCGACTTTCGCCAACCAAAGTTTAACTGGCTCAGCTTTTTTGGATGGCACCGATTGAATCAAACGCAAAATAGTTTCCACATTTGCCACATCTGTTTCGCGCATTTTCCCATCTTGTGCCAGCATTTTCAACCGGTCACAATTTGTGACCACTTCACTTCCTTCACTTTTTAAACGATTTTTCAAAGTTGTCCAATAACTTTTAGCTTTCTTGAAATCCTCTTGCTCAATCAAGGCCGCCACGATATCAATCACTGAAAAAAACCAAGTTTCGGTTTTTTCGTCATAATGCCGACGAATTTTGAAATTTTCAAAAATAGCTAGTGAATTTTGATTTTCTTTTGCCATATTTTTTTATCCACCCTGCAAAATTAAGGCATTTCTACTTGATCGAGCAAGGCTTTTAACAATTTATAATGATATTATATCAGTTACAAAAAAGTTGTCAAATTTAGCCTTCTATTCCCCCCACCTTGCGCCAACATTTTCAGCCAGTGACATTCTTTCACCACTTCACCAACTTCAATTATTGGTATAAAAACTTGTCAAATACTTTTGTGCTGACAAACAATCTCAGCATCGGTGAGTTTTTCTTTTTGACATTCGTAGACAATGTCTCCGACTTCGTCGGTGCGGAAAATTTTCACTTTGCGGCTCAAAAGCCTTTGCAGGACTTCTGGGTTGGGATGACCATAGGAATTTTTTTTGCCCACGGAAATAATCGCTTCATTTGGCTTAATCGCATTGAGCAAGCCATCACTGGTAGCATATTTGGAACCGTGATGCGCAACTTTCAGAAAGTTAGCACTGAGATTCTGCCCACTAGCGAGCAACTGTGCGTCTTGCGTGGTTGGAAAATCACCGGTCAGCAAAAAACTGTTTTCTCCTACCGTCAGTTTTGCCACCACACTTGCCAGATTGGTGTCCTTACTATTAGCGTTTATCACGGTTTCCAAGGGATACAAAATTTCCAACTTTGCGCCAGCAGAAAAATTGAGCGCAACCCCTTTTTTGGCTTCGATTTTTTCAATTTGCTTGCTGGCAATGGTTTCTTCCAATTTTTTGAAAGTCTGAGAATCATTTTGCATTTTGGTTTCCAAGACGCTGCCAATTTGATAAGTTTGCAAAACTTCAATCAGCCCACCAATATGATCT
>JBAXHR010000109.1:0-3882 GCA_037138835.1 Candidatus Moraniibacteriota bacterium
AATTTGATTCGCTCACATGCTATCAATATGTGTTCGGATTCAAATGCGAATCTAGCATAAAATTAAAATTAAAAATAAAATTATGTTTGAATCTCAAAAGCAAAAAATGATTTTAGTTTTTGCCGTACTGGTTGTTTTTTTGACAGTTTGTTTGGTTTTCTTTCAAAAAGAAAATGGGAAAAATGAAAATCAAGACACAAACATTATCCAAAACAATTCAGCCAAAATTGAGCAGGAAAAATCAGCGGCTAAAATAAAAGCTGAGAAAGCAAAGGAAGATGAACTCTTGGCTGAAAAAGCTGGGATAGTAAAAAAGGCGGAGCTTTCTTGCGATTATACTGTGCCTGATGAGGTGATTGAGAGGGGAAATCCAGAAGAAATTATTCAGCAATCCAAACTTGAAAAATGCGAGACAAAAGAGCATCCATCGCAAGAAAGAAAGGTGACAGGAAAAATTGCATCTTTTAATGATGACAGCATTAATCTGGCGTTAATTGAAAATGCAGATACCTTGAAAAGTAGGGGTATCAATATTGAAATAACTTCAGCAACTCATTTTTTCTTCAATGAGCAAGAAGTCGACAAGCGAAACTTTCTCAAGAAAAATGCAGTGGTGGATGTTGTTTTGACCCAGCAAGAGGACAATGCGTTGAAGGTTATTTTTAATAAATAAAAAATGTTCACTAATTGCAAAAATATGCTTAAAAAGAAAAGTAGTTTACTATTATTCTCCTTCTTGATTGCATTTTTATTGTTTAATATTGAAAATGCTGATGCATATATCACGTATCAATGCCACTTGCTAGTTTCTTGGAAGGTTCCCTATATTTCCGATGCTACTGATTATGTGACTCATGAAGTTTGGAGCACTGGGGACAACATGTCATGGCAATTTTGTTGGCGGAATGGGATGTTTGGGGGGAATCAACTTAGCCCATTTTATAAATATTGCAACAATGATTTTTTACACAGGAGGAGCGCTGACCTTTTGACTACCCAAATGTGGGGGGCTGTTCCACATACAAACAACGCCAGTGAAAATTTCCCGTATTATTATGGGGTTCTAGCTTACAATGATTGGTATTATTTCACCAGTATGGAAGTTCGAAAGTATGATGATAGTTGCAAATATAATACTTGTAATGATGGTAGTAGTGTTTGTTATGCTAATAATGGAACCGCTGTTGCTGGTGTGAAGGATTGTTGCACCTGTGAAAATCCTGAAAACCATTGCCCAGGAAAGAATTATCCTGACAGTTGTGGCGATAATGTCTGCACCAATGGCTCCAAAGCTTCGAACTTTCAATTGGCTCCATCCTTGAAAACCTGCGATGCTTCTGAATGTGGTCAAAAGCAAGCTTGTCTTTGTATTAAGCAGGATTTAAATGGTTGCCAATTGGAGCAACCTTGCAACGCCACAGAAAAAGCAAGCGTTTGCACTGGAAGTTTGCTGAACAACAATTGCCCTGGTTGCACCTTGAAAATTAAGCAAGGTGGCTGGCAAGAGGTAGCACCGTAGGAAAATTGAAGAAGCTGGTGCAAGCGTGGTTTTGAAATAGCAATAAATTTCAAATTCGGCTCAGCAGTTTTTAAAAAACACCCCCGCATTTTGCGGGGGTGTTTTTTTGTGCATAATTTTTTTTGACAACTTGCCCTAGGGGGGGTACAATAGAAAAAGAATAATTTCTTAAAAATAAAAAAATGAGTTTGGAAAAAAAACATAAAATTTTCTTGGGTATTTTTTTAACTATCTTCCTACTTGCCTTGGCAGGCGGAGTCTTTTGGTTTTACAAAAATCAAAACATAAGGCTAGAGCTTAAAAATGTGCAAAATGAAGAAAGTAATAATAAAAATACTGATTTAGCAGAAGAACAGGATAATTACGAGGAAGAAATTTTAGTGGATGGCATGAGATTAAAGGTGTATAGGAAGGATACATCACAGTCGGAGTTTATAGAAAGTAAAGTGATTATTACAGAAGATGCTGAAGTTACTGATAGCTCAAGGAAGGAAATAACAAATAACTAGAGAATTATTTTTTTATTTAAAATTTAAAAACTAAAATTTATGGATATGCATATAAAAAAATTTTTTTTCTTATTCCTTTTTTTTAATTTCCTCTTTTTTATTTCTTATAAATCAGCGAATGCAGTAGTATATTTGTGTTATATGTCTCCTGGCTTTGGGCCATGGACCTACAGTGATTATGCAGTAAATGGGATTCCTGCCTACTACGAAACTGACCGTTCTTATATTCAAGCTCCTTCGAAATGTGAGTGGCGAGTATATTATCCCTCGAGAATAATGGTTTGGGTTGATGGTATATTAGTTGCGGATCAAACCGAAAATCATGATTGTAAAGAAGGGCATTCGGTTTGCAGCGCAGCTCCAGCGATTATTTCAGTGCCATTTTTTAATCCTCCAGCAGATGAGTCTCCAGGTACAACTCATAGTCTTACTATTCAACGCGGATACCACGCCCTTAACGGATTTAATTCAATAGGTAACCCAATTAAAGGAACTATTACCACCCTAGCTCCTTGCCCTACTTATTATGGTTATCCAGGTAGAACTTTTACCGCCCCTGAAAATGTGCGCTTTAATTGCCCTGCTATTGCACCTACTTGCCCCTGCGAAAATCTTCAAGATCATTGCGCTGGAACACCATATCCGGATAGTTGCGGAAAGGCTGATGCTTGCACTGGAACCAAGCAACCCGATTGTTCTTTAAGCGAAAGCCAATATTGCAGTGGAGTAGCATATACAGCGACCACTGGTGATTGCAGTGGAACTTGCAATGGCAAAGGAAGTAACGATGTTTTTTCTGTCTATCGATGTAGTCATGCACCTGTGCCTAATTTTTGTGACAGTACTGCTAACTGTGGCAAGCCAAACATCGGAAAGCCAGTTTGTGATGTGCAAAAAAGTTGCAAAAATGCACAAGGAAATCAAGAATGGATATACGGCGGTGCAACAGCTGCTGATTGCACTGGAGAAAATAGTGTCCAATGTGTGGATGAAGTAGTTGGAAATTGCCCTGGTTGCACCATGAAAGCCAGCCCACACGGCTGGAAAGAAATCGCCCCGTTTTAGTTCGCGGGAGAAAAAACAACTGTGGATAACTCAAAAAAATGGCTATTTATAGCCATTTTTTTTGTGGCTTGAAAGTGTTGACGAGTGAGCGTCGGTGGAGTAGAATTGCATTAAGGTGTGGGAAAGTGTAGTAAAGTGGTGAAAAATTAAAAAATACAAATTATGCAAATAAATGCAAATTTACAAATATGCAAATAAGTTTAGCCATTCGCATATTCGTAGATTCGCATAATATTCGTAGATTCGTATCGGCCGTTTATGTTTATCGGTGAATACCAACACAGTGTTGATCCCAAAAAGCGCTTGGCGCTTCCTTCGAAGTTTCGTAAAGAACTTGGAGCAAAGGTGGTAGTGACTCGCGGGTTGGACAAATGTTTGTTTGTGTATCCTGCCAAGACTTGGAAAGATTTGGCGGAAAAACTTGGAAACTTGCCGATGGGAGAATCTTCAACGCGAAGTTTTGTGCGTTTGATGCTAGCAGGGGCAGTGGAAAGTGAAGTTGACACTCAAGGCCGAATCTTGCTTCCAGAATATCTCAAGCAATATGCGGGACTTGGTAAGGCAGTGACGGTGGCAGGGCTTTTCAATCGTTTGGAAATCTGGGATGAGACAAAATGGCAAGCCTATCGCAGCAAAGCTGAAGAAAATAGTGACGAAGTGGCTGAGCAATTGGGGAAGTTGGGAATTTACTAACAAAATGCAATATGCAAAATACAATATACAATAAGTTTTAGAAAATATCTGAGCTTTAAATTTAGTTGAATATTGTATATTGAATATTGTCTATTG
>JBAXHR010000110.1:0-3869 GCA_037138835.1 Candidatus Moraniibacteriota bacterium
GCCTCATAGCGGATTCGATTTTCAGCATATTTTTTCTGCAATTTGTGCGTTGACAATTCATTTTCGTGGCGAAAATCAGGCTCGCGCAGATATTTGTAAATAAATGGACCTTCTGGCTCAAGGTCATAAACTGATATTTCAATCTTGAAGCTTTTTTGCCAATTGATTTCAGATATTTCACCAGCAAATCAACCTGGGTTGTTTTCCCAATACCATTGATTCCATAAATTGCAACAAATTTTCCCTGCTTCATATCATTTTTCCAATTCCAAAAAAGTAAATTTAAAATTCTCATCTTGACTTTTGCGCTGCGAAACAATTTTTGAAAATTCCTCATACGGCGGGAAAAAAACATCCCCTTCGAAATCACCCTCTACCACCGTCAGATAAAGCTTATCCGCCATTCCAATTGTCTGCGCATAAACACTGCCACCCCCACAAATGAAAATTTCTTCCCTTTCCAGCTCGCACGCCTTGGCAATCGCCAATTCAATCGAGCGTGCGATGAAACAATTTTGAGCTTTAAAATCTTGGTCTTTTGTAACAATAATATTTATCCTACCTGGTAAAACTTTTCCAATTGATTCAAAAGTTTTCCTGCCCACAATCACCACATGTCCAAGTGTGAGCCTTTTGAAGTTCTGCAAATCTTGCAAAATTTTCCAGGGAGTTTTGCCACTTGAGCCAATGACTCGATTTTCACTGCAAGCACAAATCAAACTAATCTTTGGTTTTGACATAAAACTATTTTTCAGTAATGTCTTGCTGTCCTCGTCTAATATCAAACCTGTTTGGCTCATCATCCAAATGCAAAACCAATCCATTTTTTCCAAAAAGTTCCTGCAGGCTAGCCACCAACTTCAACATCTGCTCAACCAAGGTTGCATGCACAAATCTGGTTGAACGCAGCTCTGCCAAATAAACCAAAGCTTTCAAATCTCCTGCCACTCGACAAACCACCCGATAACCCATCGCCGTATAATATTGCTCCTGCGCTTGACTGAGGTTTAATTTTTCAATTCTCGCTTCTTGTAATTTGATAAATTCCTCAGTCTTTTCGCGCAACTCAGTTGGCAAGGATTCCAAATACCATTGATTGAAACCGTGCTTGCGAGTCAGCAGTGGCATTCTTTGCACAACCGCCCGATGCCTTTGCAAATCGCGATATGACCCAAAATCCAACAAGAATTCATATGCCACCATCCCACACTCCGCAATTGCCATGGGAAGTTCAGTTTTCAGGGGACGAGTTCTCAAAACATTTTCATAAGCTGAAAGCATTTTTTTGTCCACCTGATCATAAAGCAGGGTAAAATCCTGGCAATTGTCATTTTGATAATAGTAACCACCTTGCATCCAATTTTTGTTATAAGCTTCTGTGTGAAGAAATCTCTCATGCCCAAAAGAATTCGGATACAACTGCTTCAAAACTTCCTCGGTTTTTTCAGCAATTTCGCGAACTTCTGCCAATGGATGATGTCGCAGCAGCATTAATTCATCCGCAAATTGACGGAAATTCATGCGCCAAGACAAATTGGTCGTTGCCCCCGCTGGCAGCATTGAGCGAGTAATGTCAAAAGCTCTCGCGATAATGGCTTTGTCATACACCCCCTGATTTTCATTTGCTTGCTTAGGAAATTGAATTTTCAAATGCGCAATCAAAGGTTCCTGCGCTTGCAAATAAAACGCCCGCCAAGCTTCCAAGATTTCTTCGCCTGCTGGCGTGCCAACAATATTCAAAAATTTCTGTTTGGAAAAATCCACATAGCGCGTGGAAGCTTCTTGCCCAGAATATAGCCGCCAATCTTGAATCGCCTTAGCCGCCAACATTGAAACACCTTCCACGAAAACTGTTGCGCTACCACAATCGCCAATGGACTTGTGACCATAGCCAACATAAAACTTCTCCATGAAGTTTTCCGCCCCTTTTTCTGCCAAAATTTTCAGATGACTTTCAATCCCACCTGTTGAGCGTGAATGCAGTGCTTGCAACATTGCCTCAGCCTGCCCATCGATTTTTGCCTCCACATTAAGCGCCAACACAAAACCCCCAGTATTTAACTGCCTCGTAGCATGTTTTGCAAAAATATCCGTTTCCATATTTTTTATTTTGAATTTATTAAATATTCTGCGCGATTATTTCGTCAATTTGTTTGTATAAATCAATATAAAATCTTTATATTTCTAGAAATTTTTATGCATTTTTGATGCTTCCACAACCTTACTACTATAATATTTACTATTCAAACCATTACTGCCATACGGCTTTTCACAAGGAGAAGATAGATATTCAAAAGCCATTTGCGCAATTGGCATTCCATAATAAAGTTTGATCGGAAGCGGACCAGCGTTGAAAAGTTCCAGTGTCATTTTCAAGGAATTTCCTGGATCCAGAAAACCAGCCGTCGTATGAATAATGAGCCCAATTCTCCCAAGTGAACTCTTGCCCTCAAGTCTAGCAACCAATTTGTCAGAAACACCTGTTTCCTCTATTAAAAGACCCAAAGCAAATTCACCGGGATGCAAAATAAAAGGCTTGTCTTTCGTGATAACAACCTTGTCCATCAAATCATCCGTTTTATTCTTAACATCTATGATAAAATTTTTCACTGTATTAAAAACCAAAAAATCTTTATCCAAATGCAAATCAACACTGGCCGGCTGTAAATTCTTCTTGTTAAAAGGCTTTACAATAACATTGCCATTTTTCAATTCTTTCAAGATATCATTATCTGATAAAACCATATTTTTGTATATAAAGAAATTAATTTTTAATATCAGTTTATATATTTTCCTTCAAAATCTCATCGATTTTGGCATAAAGTTCAACATAAGTCCCATTATTATCCACCACATAATCTGCATAATTTCTCAAATCAGGAATCGTTTTTTCTGTTTCATATTGATGCGAAGCTTTAAATTGTTCAAAGGACATTGTACCGTCATTTATTTTTTCTCTGCGTTTAGAAACTCTTTCAAAGCGCAATTCCATGTCAGCGTCGATGTATAAAAATTTAAAATTAGCCAATTGTTTTAAATACGCCATATCCTCAATGCGACGAATACCTTGCACCACCACAACATCAGTTGCATCTTCAACTGAATCATGATACATAACCTTAGCCAGAATATCCTCCCCAAAAGTTTTACGCAAAGCCAAAGATAAGGGTGCTTGATTTTCCCTTGTAATTTCAAGATGCAAGCGTTTTAAAATGTCATTAAATATTTGCGAAAAATTATGAGAATGAGCTTGATAAGAATTAACCAAGTGATGCGTAACAGCCTCCTTTCCACTTCCCATTTCCCCTGCAATTCCCACGATTAATTTTGGCATAAATTTAAATCAGCTAATTGTTTATGTTCTTCTATTGTATACATTAAATCCCCTCTCGTAAAGAGCATATTATACCACAAAAAAGACGCCCTCAGGCGCCTTTTGCAGATTTGTCATCGCGAGGATTTTGTACTCAAAATCAGTGGCGATCCAGAGCAGAGCTCCGCCCTGGATTGCTTCAGAGGAGTACCTCCTCGCAAAGACAACTTTTTTCATATTTCCCTAAAAAGCTAATGAAGCTATAAGCTACAAGCTAATCTTCAGCCCCGGTCCCATAGTGGAGCAAATTGAAATTGCCATCACATAGCGACCCTTCACGCCCGCATTTTCAGCAGCCTCAGCCAATGAAATATTGTGCCTTTTGATTTCGCCCCGCAAATTCAATCTTTCTTTCTGCTCCAGAGCCAATTTTGACCATTTCGTCCACTTGGGAAAAATGGTTGTGGATAACTTCACCACTATTTTTGCAAGCTTCTTTGGCTTTTTCGATTACAACCAAAAAATTTCGATAATCCAAATATTCCAGAGCTTTCGC
>JBAXHR010000111.1:0-3867 GCA_037138835.1 Candidatus Moraniibacteriota bacterium
GGTTTGGACTTTGCCGTGGAAGGCAGCTGCGCTTTGGCGCAGTGCCCGCCGAGCGCAGTTGGGTTGGTTTTTGACGATGGTGGTTTTTAACACCTTGGGAATTTTGGAGATTTTGTATATTTTTGTTTTCAGTCAACAAAAAGTTCAGCCACCAACTTTGATGAATATTGAAAATGAGGAAAAGGGGATATAATATCTTTTAATATTTCGCGCATTGCACTGTTTTTCTTAGCTGTCATTGCGAGGATTTTTGTACTCGAAAATCCGTGGCAATCCAGAGCAGAGCTCCACTCTGGATTGCTTCGGATGATCCGCCAACTGGCGGACTCGCAAAGACAAGATTTTTTGCTTAATTACCATTGCTTAGTTTGTGCTATAATATTAAGATAATAATTAAAAATAAATTTTATGCGAAAAATATTTTTGGATATTGAAACCTTGCCAGCAGGCGAGGATAAGTTGGAAATTTTGCGAAAACTTTTTGACAAGAAAGCTGCCAAAGCTGGGAGCGAAAAAAAAGATGAGGAATCTTTCGAGGCCTTTGTGGGGGCGACCAATTTTGATGGGGCTTTTGGACGCATTTTGTGCATTGGTTTCGCGGTGGACGATGGCGAGCCAGAAATTTTGTATCATGAAAACAACGAACGCGAAACTCTGAAACGCTTTTGGGAAATTGTCGATTCCATCAGCTCACCATCGCGCGGTGGCTATTCGCCAGACTATGGCGTGCAATTCGTGGGGCACAATGTGATGGATTTTGATTTGCGTTTCATCTATCAACGCTCAATTGTGTTGGATGTGCGGCCTGCTTATGAACTGAATTTTGCGCGTTATCGCAACTATCCGATTTATGACACGATGCGTGAATGGAGCAAATGGAGTTCTGGGATGATTGGTTTGGAAAAATTGGCTTTGGCGTTGGGCGTGCCTTCGCCAAAAGATGAGGGCATTGATGGCAGTCAGGTGGCGCAGTTTTTTGCTGATGGCAAGGTTAACGAAATTTTGGAGTATTGCAAGCGCGATGTACAGACGACCCGAGATGTTTATCGCAAAATGACTTTTGAAAAACCAATTAATAAACTTTTTTAAAAAGCTAATTTTAACCATGTCATCTTGAGCGTAGTTTCTCTGCCTTAAGCAGAGAAACGAAGTCGAAAGATCTGGGCTCAGATTTCTCGATTTCTCCGCCCGCTGGCGGACTCACTCGAAATGACATTGAGAATAATTGTCTAAGTTTATAGTTTTATGAAACAAATCACCGAAAAAATGGTCACAATTAAAGACAAAGGAATTGAACTTGAAAGGGAAATTCGAGAAAAGATTCTGGGCTACATCCTCACGAGTTTTGGACTGGTCGCGGGCTTGGCTTGGAATGAAGCCATCAAAGCGTTCATTGATCGTTTTTTCTCCAGTTCTGGCGATGACTTGCAAGCCAAATTTGTTTATGCCTTGATTATGACGGTTTTCGTGGTCGTGATTTCTTTTTATTTGTCCAGACTTTTCAGGATTGAAAAGAAAGCAAAAAAGGATAAGAAATAGGATACCGCTTCTGTCATTCTGAGCGAAATGAATCCGACTATAGCGACTTCGCATTTGGATTTGGAGTCTGAAGAGAAAATCAAAGATTCCTTGCACAAATTTCTCAAGCAAGTTACTGCTGTGGTCATCGCGCATCGCCTGACCACAATTCGCGAAATGGACAAAATTCTCGTGATTGAAAACGGTTGCATCATTGAGGCTGGCAGTTTCGAGAAGCTCTATGGCGCCAAAGGTCGCCTGTTTGAACTCTGGGAAAAACAGAAATTTTAAATAACACAAAAATTTTAAACCTTGCATTTTGAATGAAAATGGGCAATACTGGAATATGAAATATTTCAGATTTTTTTGTTAAATTGATTTTGGGTATGCGGTTTTGGAGGCTCAACCTCCACAATGGAGGTTGAGCCTCCACGCCACGCCAGCATTGATTCTACTAGTCTGATATTACACTAAAATAACCTTACTATGGCGCAACAAATTTTCGACAAACAAGAAAGCAAGAGCCAACTCAAACAGTTGGTTGGTTCGACAGTGTATGCGCGCGGGGTTGGGTATTACAAAGACAATTCAGTTGGGCAAATTCGCGCAAAATTTTCCAAGGGAGGAAAACTCAAACTCTCAGCTTTTGTGATGGGGACTGATGAATATGAAACAAGTTTTGTTTTTGATTTTCAAAAAATCAAGCTGGAAAAGTTCGCTTGCAGTTGTCCTTATGATTGGGGCACTTGCAAACATAGCGTCGCCTTGGGGCTGAAGTTTTTGGATTTTTATGCGCAATTTTTGGAGGAGCAAGTTGATGAAAGTGAAGGTGAAGATTTCGGAAATAGTTTAGTGTCATGGTTGAAAAATTCCAGGCAAAATAAAGTGCAAAGTTGGGAAGACCAAGAATATTATGCCGAGGAAGATGAGGAAATAGCTGAGGAGTATGCGCCAAGAAGCAAAAGCAAAATCAAAGATGCGGAAATTGTGGAGCCAACAAAAAGTCAAACAAAAATTGAAATTGCCGATTTGAAAACGCGCCTCAAATCAATTGGCATTGATGCGGAAAGCATTCCCGATTTTGTGCTGAAAGAACTTGAAAAGAAAGTCTCCAATGGCAATTTGCAACTTGGCGTGCAAGCAAAAGCCTTGGAAAAGGCTAAACCCACGGAAAATCTTGGCGAACGATTTTTGCAAAAATATTGCTTGGTTTTGAAAATGGGATATTATCCTTGTATAGAGTTGCATGAAAAAAACAAGCCCAATGACAGCTATTGGATGGTTGATGCTGGGGTTTTGCTTGCTCGCGAAAAAAATCGACTCACACCAAAACAGAAAGAATTGCTGGCTCTCTTGAAAAATGTCAGATCTTGGTATGGCGATGAAGGCTTGATTGAATGGGAAAAGATTTTAAATATAGCCAGGGAAACTGAAATCAATATTTTTTTAGATAGAAAAACTACCAGCAGTCGCCTAACTTTCAAAGAAGCTGGTCAAAAACTCAAGGCGAAGTTGTTTTTCAAGTGCCAAGATGAGCGGCAGGACAGCGAAACTATTGAGCAAAAAAACCTAGTGTTCGGCTTGGATAGCGAATTTCTTTTAAAGAAAAATTCTAAAGCATTTTTGCATGGAAATTCCTTGATTTTGCTGGATGGTTTTCAGTTGGAAATGATTTCCTTGCCGGACATTTTATTGGGGGTTGTTTCGCGAATTGCGCAGGCGACTAGTTATCATCAGAACTATCGTCAAACAGAAGAAGACGATTCGTCAGTTATGACTGAGGCGGTTTTAAAGGATACAGAAATAATCAAACTCAATGAATTTATTGAAAGTGCTCAGGAGATTTTTGAATTGGAAACTGATCTGCCTGCACAATTTGAAATCAAAAAATTTGAAAAAGTTGGACCGGCGATTGTGGTTGACTATGACAGCTTGGGCGCTCATTTGCAAGTGCGCGCCACGATGGACTATGGTTTTGCCAAAATTGATGTGGCACAAATTGCCTACAAATCAATGCGCGGAGGCAGGCCAAGTTTTCGAAAAAAATATTTTCTCGAACGGGAAAATTATCATTTGGAAATTGTGGGTGACAAAATAAACTATGCAGAAATAGTCCCGAAAGCGGAGATTGCCTTGTTTCGAAAATTTGCTCAAACTGAAAATTTGGGATTTTCAAAAACTGTGCACTGTGTGAAAAAGGGCATCAAACAAATTGAAAAATTTCAAAGTGAAAATTGGGGAAACATCAAGGCCCTTGGCTATCCTTTGGAATATGTGCGCGACGATTTTGATTTTGTGGAAGAAAATTTCAAAGTTGATTATGATGTCTCTTTTGACAAAGGCAATGAC
>JBAXHR010000112.1:0-3800 GCA_037138835.1 Candidatus Moraniibacteriota bacterium
ATACAAGATACAAGATACAAGATACAAGATACAAGATACAAGATACAAGATACAATAACCCTGCCTACCTGCCTATCGGCAGACAGGCCGGCAGGCAGGCAAACAAATTTCAAATTCCAATATCCAAAGATACAAACTGTTTGAATATTTGAGTCTTGATTATTGAATTTTATTTGGTGCTTGTATCTTGGTTTTTGTAGCCCCCTTATTTTTTTTAGGTTCTTGCCTTTTTGGCTGAAATTCTTTAGGCTTGAGATAGGCGACTCGAATAACTCGAATCGGCACTCGAATGATTCGAATAAAAAAATACAGATGAGTAATAATGTTGAAGAAATCAAAGCTCGCCTGAATATTGTGGATGTGGTGGGCGAATATGTGCGGTTGACGAAAGGCGGAGTCAATTGGAAAGGACTGTGCCCTTTTCATCATGAAAAAAGTCCGTCCTTTATGGTTAATGAAGAAAAGCAAATTTTCTATTGTTTTGGTTGCAATAAGGGCGGTGATGTTTTTTCTTTTGTGCAAGAAATTGAGAGCATGGATTTTCGCGAAGTGCTGAAATTGTTGGCAGAAAAAGCTGGCGTGCAATTGGAGCAATATCAAGGTGCGCCGCAAGAAAAAGACCACAAGAAAAGAGTTTTGGAGGCGTTGGAGTTGGCGACCAAGTTTTTTGAAACTCAACTTTGGAAAGGCATGGGCAAAGATAAAGTGTTGGGCTATCTCAATGGGCGAGGCATTGGTGACGACAGTATCCGCAATTTTCGAGTGGGCTATGCTCCCGCAGGTTGGGATAATATTTTGAAATTTTTGCTTTCCCGTGGTTTTTCATTGGAAGAGATTTCCAAAACTGGACTTTTGGTTGAAAAATCCTCTGAGTCTATACAAAATACAAAATACAAGATACAAGATACTCAGAAATACTATGATCGTTTTCGTGACCGGATTATGTTTCCAATTCAAGATGCGATGGGGGTGGTGATTGGCTATTCAGCGCGGGTTGCCCCTGGGCAAGATGAATCGCAAGCCAAATATATCAACACGCCAGAAACTTTGGTTTATCACAAAAGCAAGGCGCTGTATGGGCTTTTCCATGCTAAGCAAGCGATCAAGCAAAAAAATTATTCATTATTGGTAGAGGGGCAGATGGATGTGATTGCTTGTCATCAAGCAGGTTTAAACAACACTGTAGCTGTTTCTGGCACAGCCTTGACGAGTGAGCATGTGACAATTTTGAAAAGATACAGCGATAATGTGGCGATGCTGTTTGACATGGACAGCGCAGGCAAACAAGCGGCGCAGAAAAGTGCGGATTTGTGTTTTCAGCAAGATGTGAAAGTGAAAATGGTGACGCTTGCCGATGGCAAAGACGCAGCGGAAGTGGCTGCCAAAAATCCACAACTGTTGCTTTCAGCAGTGGCAAATTCAGTCGAAGCGGTGCAGTCATTTTTCGCAGCCGCCTTGAAGCAATTTGATCAGAAAACAGCGGAAGGCAAAAGGAGCATCGCCAATAGCGTGCTTTCGCATGTGGCGAATATGACCAATCAAATCGAAAAAATTCATTGGATCAAAAAAATGGCGCATCAGTTGGATGTGGAGGAAAAAGTGATCAATGATGTATTGCGATCTCTGACCCCAAGCAGTTTTGTGAGCGCTTCGCAAGTAAAAGAGGTGGGAAAAGAAGAAGCTGCTTTTCGCGGTCGAGTTGAAATTGTGCGGGATTTGTTGGCAGGTTTGATTATGGCTGATGAAACAGTTTGGCAAGAAACGGTCCAGCGAGAGCAGGAAAAAACCTGGGTCAAGCAAGATGAATTGTGGCGCTTGTTGTTTGAAACAGGCGCGCAAGTGGGCTTTTCCTATGAAGCTTTGTTGGAAACGGTGCAGGATGAAAAACTCAAAAAGCATTTGGCTGACCTTTATTTCACGGCCAAATATCGTTTTGCGGAGGATGGTGTGACGCAATACGACAGTGAGCAGTTGCGGGAGCTGGTGGCAGAGCATATTGCGCAATATCAAAAAGAATTGCACAAAAATGAACTTCATGATATCATGAAAGAAATTAAAAGTGCCGAGGAGCGGTCAGATAAGGAGGCACTCAAAAAACTGATGAGTCAGTTTTCAAAACTCTCTCAAGAAACAAAATAAAGCAAGCGCTAGATAAGTTGCCGTTTTTTGGTGCTTGCATTTTTTGTTATAAAATCTTGACTTCATTATTTTTTAAAAAGAATTATGAAAATGAAAAAAAAGCTTTCTTCTCAAAAATCATCCAAGCAGGCGGTTGTTTTGAAAAAAAAATCTGTCAAAAAAGTGGCAGTTAAAAAGGTTGCCAAAAAAACTTCGACAGTCTTGAAAAAAAGTGTAAAGTCAGTCAAGTCGACCAAGAAAAATGTTTCTCAAAAAGCAAAGCCAAAGCTCAAACCTGGGAAAGCAGCGAAGTTTAATTCAAAAGTTCAGCAAAAAAATTCAAAAATGAAAATTGTCAAAAAAGTCGTCAAGCAAATTGAAAAGAAAAAAGTCGTCAAAAAAATTGCCCCGAAAAAGGAGGCTGTGAAAAAAATTGCGCAAAAGACCAAACCAGTTAGTCAAAAAGAGATCAAAAAAGAAATCAGCAAGCAAACTGCTTCAAAGCCAAAAAAGCAAAATACTGAAAATGAAGAGGCGGGCGTGCCAGAAAAAATTGATGTTTTGGCGGAGTTGATTTCACGCGGGAAAGTGCGTGGTTTTGTGACGGAAGATGAGATTATTCACTTGTTGCCAGATGCAGAAGAGGACATTGAAGAGCTGGAAAATCTGTATGAAAAGTTGGAAACTTCCGGCATTAAAGTGGTGGTTTCGGATGATATGCTCAAAATTGACAGCGACAAAGAATCCGAAGCTTTTGAAAAAAGCAAAAAAGACAAAAATGCGGACATCCATCTGAGCGAATCGCTGGAAGATGGTTCTTCGGATTTGGTGCAGATGTATTTGCGAGAAATTGGCAAGGTGCCACTGCTCAAATTTGAAGATGAAGTGAAACTTGCCAAAGCCAATGAAAAAGGGGATTTGGCAGCCAAGCAGAAATTGACAGAGGCCAATTTGCGTTTGGTGGTGAGTATCGCCAAGAAATATGTGGGGCGCTCACATAATTTGTCGCTTTTGGATTTGATTCAGGAGGGAAATATTGGTCTTTTTCGCGCCGTGGAAAAATTTGACTATCGCAAAGGTTACAAATTTTCAACTTATGCCACCTGGTGGATTCGTCAAGCGATTACAAGGGCCCTAGCTGACCAATCGCGCACAATTCGCATTCCGGTGCATATGGTGGAAACTATCAACAAATACACGCAAATTACGCGTCGTCTTGTGCAAGAGTTGGGACGCGAACCTTTGGCGGAAGAAATTGCTGCGGAAATGAACATTGAGGTTGACAAAATCAGGCACATTCAAAAAATTTCTCAAGAGACGGTGTCCTTGGAAACTTCGGTGGGTGACAGTGATGATGACAGTGTGCTGGGTGATTTCATTGAAGACACGGAAACGGTGATGCCTCATCAAGTTGCTTCACGCAAATTGTTGAAAAATCATTTTGGTGAAGTGTTGCGAGACCTGACTCCACGGGAACAAAAGATTTTGAAAATTCGTTTCGGCTTGGAGGACGGGGTGACGCATACCCTTGAAGAAGTTGGCAAGGAATTTGGGGTGACGCGTGAACGCATCCGCCAAATTGAAGCCAAGGCGCTCGACAAAATACGCCAACACAAGACGATTGAGAAATTGAAGGATTACTAGGTAAATTGTTATATTGCTAAATTGCTAAATTGTTGGGA
>JBAXHR010000113.1:0-3786 GCA_037138835.1 Candidatus Moraniibacteriota bacterium
ATATTTTATCATCATAACCAAAACCCGTCAAATCTGGCGCGAAAAGGCAATTTTTTTAACAATAATTCGCTTGCCTAAAATCATTTTTGCAAAAGCAGAAGTAGGAGTCCGATTATCCTATCTTTTTCTTTTGGATCACTTTCGGCCACCAAAAGGGTCAACGCAGTCAAAGCCTCAGGAGTTATTTTTTTTCTAAAGTTAAAACCAGTTTTCTGCAAAAACCAAACAAAAGAGAAAGCTCCACTGCGCTTGTTGCCATCAATAAAGGGATGATTTTTCACCACAAAATAAAGCAAATGAACTGCTTTTTCTTCAATTGTTGGATACAAATCTTTGCCGCCAAAAGATTGCAACACATTGCCCAAAATTCCCGCCAAACTGCCACCTTGCCGTTCAATAGAAAAAATTTCTGTTGCCTGCTTCTTGGCAATCAACTCTCGCTTGAGTTGCAAAATTGCATCACTTAACTCCGCTCCCGCCAAAACAACTTTCTTTTTGGTAATTCCCCTGATTGGCAAAGATTCCTTATCATAAGCATCCAGCGAAAACCAAGTTCCTGCGAACAATTTGATCAACTCCATGGCATCTTGGGCTGAAATCTGGTTATCAGCAGGAAGCAATTTTTTTGTTTCTTCCACCGCAAGCAGGAATTTTTCATAATTCTGGGCAATCCTGCTTGGGTTGATGACATAACCTTCGGAAATATATTGTTTCAAGGTCTTGGTCGCCCAAATACGAAATTGAGTCGCTTGCTTGGAATTTACTCGGTATCCAACAGCGATTATTCCGTCCAAATTATACATCGCTATTGCGCGCTGAACTTTTCTTTTGCCTTCAATCCCAACTGTTTCCATTTTGGAAACAGTTGCTTTTTCAGCAAGCTCACCTGATTCAAAGATATTTTTGAAATGTTTTGAAATCGCAGCTTTCTGCACGCCAAAAAGTTGTGCAACCTGGTTAAGATTCGCCCAAAATGTCTCCTTTTTGATATCCACCGCCAATTCAATTGCCCCGTTTCTGGCCTGAAAGACAACGACCTCGTTTTTCTTTTTTTGTTTCATAATATTTAACTTATTTGGATTATAATGATATTTTATCATCATAAGCAAAACCCGTCAAATCTGGCGCGAAAAGGCAACTTTTTCAATCACAAAAAACATTGCAATTTTGTCCATATGCGTATGATTGCAATGTTTGGATTTTTGTTTTTCAGTTGTCAGTTCAAGATCTCCGACGGCAGCTGGATTGTTCTTTTCTTAAAATTCAAAACTATTTCGATTTCCTCCAAAGTCTGGCAGGCAGGTCATAGGCACTAAATTGATTAAAGATTATAACCAACTTAACTTAATAATTTTTGAATATCTTCCTGGCTAAATTCTTTGCGATAATTGATGAGTTTTGGATGTTTAATTCGGCGAAGCTCCTCGTCATAAGTTGCCATGATGTTTCTAGCTCTTTTTTGATAAACCAACCAATTTCTTTGAGCAGAAAATTCCTTAAAGATTTTTTCAAATTCAATTTGCGTCAGCATTCTTTGCATTTTCTTGAATTCTTTCTCCACCTCCCCAGCCAAGCCAGTCTCAAAAGCGCCCACGATCAAAACGATTTCTTCATACATAAAATTTCTGGTCAGATCTTTCTTAGCCAGACTCGACAGCTTCCGATATTCTTTAGCTCTCTCCAGAAAAAGAAAATTATAGAGCATATCAGTATAAGTTCCATAATTTTTCACTTCCACAAAATCCTTGATGCAATCCGTGAAATCTCGACGATATTCTTTTGTTTCCTCTCGCGTTTCAAAAAATTGACTTGCCAACTGATTGATGAATTTCGGATCTCTTGTGGCAATTTGCATGACTTTTTTGAAATCACCCTCAACTCGAATAAAGTATTTTCTGACCTGCTTTCCCTTTTCATTATTTTCTAACATTGCCAACTCTTTCGCCATATCAATGGAGATGACATACTCTCTGGCCAAAATTTTTCCCGTTTGGGGGTCTATTGTTTTTGGCTTTTTCGAGCCATCAAATCCATCGCCAAATTTGGCGAAGGCGATAAAATAATCAACATCTTCCACGAAATCATACTTCTTGATTCTGTCTTTTATCCAATTGGAAAAATCCCTACCCACTCCCAACCATTTGTAAAGCTCCCTGGCATTTACAAATCTTTTCTTCTCACCGTTAAAATCTTTTCGAATCACTTTGATATTGATGAGCTCGTTCATATGTTTGTTTTTAACTTGTTATAATGATATTTTATCATCATAACCAAAACCCGTCAAATCTGGCGCGAAAAGGCAATTTTTCCAACCTTAAAAAGTATTGCAAAAAGTCGCATATGCCAGAATTTGCAATATCTTTTTTTGAGAAGTTTTTGGCAAAATTTCTGTGAAAAAATTAAAAGAGTTGAAAATTATTGCGATAGCTAAAAATTTCAACTCTATCTCATATGGTCAAATGGTAGAGAAAATAAAAAAAGTCCTTATGTGGTTGAATGGACTTATTTTATTTTATTTTATTTCCCTTTCACTAAACATCAGAAAACATTGCAATTTTGTCCATATGCGTATGATTGCAATGTTTGAGTTTTTGTTTGTTTATTGTTTATCAGTTCAATGTCTCAGACGGTAGCTGAATTGTTCTTGTATCGAAATTTAGGACTATTTTAATGTCCTCCAAGGTCGGACAGGCAGGTCGAAAGCATTGAACCGATTAATATCAGTCTTCAGCTTTTTCAAACTTGCATTTTTCTGATTTCGAAAGTCCCACCATAGTCAAACGCGTAAAAAAATTATTCCATTCTGATCCAATAGCTTCGGATATCAATTCTTTATTCATATACTTTTTGCCAGTATAGGATTTTTCTTTTTTGTTATACTCCAGCAATACACACCACTGCATAGCAACATCATAAATGTTGAAATATGTCATGGATTTTGTCTTTTCATCCTCGACATAAGATGAAAAATCTGGTTCATAAAGAGCTGTCCCAATAGTATGAACTCCATCAATAACAGCCTGACTACCAAATAAGATATTCAGTGGAAAATCAGAAAAATGTTGTTGATCTTTTATTTCTAATTCATTTGGGATGAACCCTGCCAGACCAAATTCGATGTTCATATGTTTTCTATTTTAAATAATTTAACTGCGTTCGATTGTAATGCTTGGGTTTTAGTGGTTGCGATTTTGAAGGATGAAGCGTTGGATTTTGCGGGCTTTTTGTTTTTCGGATCTGGTGAGTTGGCGAAGCACCATAGGATTGCGTTTGCCCCAGATCATTTTAGGCAAAATATGTTCACCGATAATGGCGGTGGTTTCATCAAGGTATTTCAAATGGGCGATGAATGACAACTCGTCATCTTTGTCCAGATAATGCGTGTACTCGTGGATCACAAATTTCTTCAGCTTCTGCACCACAAAGTCATCACAACTGCTGTGTCCATCAAAAATGTGAGCATAGATGATGATCCGATTATTTTCAAGATCGAGCTGTGATGCCATAAAGCCCTTGGAATTTTTTATCTTGCCATATTCTTTTTTCTTTTCACTGGCTATTTTTGTCAAAGGATCATCTGAAATTTCCAGACTTGGTTTCGCATAGCCGAAATTAATATAGGCGTAAGCATCGTTTAGGTTGCTTTGAGCAAGGGTTGCAAGGTCACAATTAGCTTTAGCGTTTGGGATTGCGAAGAAGAAGGTTGAGAAAAATGTGAAGAAGAAAAGTTTTTTGGGGTAATTAAACTTTTGTAAGGATTTTATACTCTGAATATCTCTTGGATTA
>JBAXHR010000114.1:0-3772 GCA_037138835.1 Candidatus Moraniibacteriota bacterium
GTATAAATATAGAAATGAAACAACACAAAGACACCTTTGAAATTATTTTTTTTGCGCGCGGTGGACAAGGCGCGAAAACTGCTTCAGAGTTGGTGGCGCATGCCGCCGTGGCGGAGGGAAAATTTGTGAAAGCTTTTCCATTTTTTGGGCCAGAAAGATCAGGGGCACCAACCAAAATGTTTTTGCGAATTTCAAGCAAGGCGTTGCGAACGCAAGAACCAGTTTCTGATCCAGACGCAGTGGTGGTGATGGATGAAACTGTGCTGGGCAGTCAAGATGTTGCCAATAATCTTGATCAGCACGAAGTCTTGGTCGTTAATTCAGTCAAAAGTAGCGAAGAAATTCGCAAGCAAATCCCACATTTTAAAGGCAAGATTTATGCGATTGATGCCAATGGAATTGCTACTGCTGTGATTGGCAGTCCAAATCCAAATATGATTTTGGTTGGACAGCTGCTCAAGATTACCGAAGTGGTGTCATTGGAAAGTGCGGCGCAGGTTTTTCGGGGAGTTTTTCTGGAAAAAATTGGCGCTGATTTGACTGAAAAAAATATCAAAGCCATGGAAGCAGGGTATGATGAATTATAAAGATTTAACGGATAAAAGCGGATCGATTACGGATTAGCACAGATCACGGATATCCGTGCTTCGTGAAAATCAGTTATAAATCTGTGAAAATCAGTATCAATATGGATAAAGGAGGAATTATCAAGCATGATCAAGCAAAGGCGCCAAAGACAGGAGATTGGCGTTATTTAAAGCCGGAAGTTGACACCGCCAAATGCATTGGTTGCGCCACCTGTGTGCCATTTTGTCCAGAGGCTGTGATGGAAATGCGTAAGCGCACTGAAAAAGAAGCGAAAATCAGCACTCAATTTTCCAAAGAGCGTGAAATTGTGGACATTGATTTTGAATATTGCAAAGGTTGCGGGGTCTGCGTGCAAGTTTGCCCAATGAAAGCAATTTCCTTGCGGAAATAGCTTTCTAGTATTATGTATTTAGTATTTTGTATAATGTATGGAAAATGCAAAAATAAAATCATTTACTGATTTAAATGCTTGGAAATTAGGACATTTATTGGTTTTGGATATATATAAAATTACAAAAAAATTTCCAATGGAAGAGCGTTATGGACTAATTTCTCAAATGCAACGAGCCGCTGTATCAATAACTTCCAATATAGCAGAAGGGTTCAGCAGGAATACAGATAAGGATAAACTTCAGTTTTATTGTATGGCACATGGGTCGCTAACAGAATTACAAAATCAACTTTTAATCAGCAGGGATTTGAAATATTTAGATAAAATTAATTTTGATTCTATTGCTCAACAAACTATTACAGTAGGGAAGCTGATAAATGGTTTGAAGAAAATAAAATATAATGAAAAATAATACAAAATACAAAATACCAGATACAAAATACCAAGCGCGCGTACGCGCATTGGCCGGTGGCTATGCCGTGGCGGAAGCTTGGCGACAAATTCACCCTGATGTGATGGCGGTTTATCCAATCACACCGCAGACTACAATCATTGAAACTTATGCCAAAATGAAAGCAGATGGCTTGGTAACAACAGAGATTGTGCAGGTGGAATCTGAACATAGTGCGATGAGTGCGACGGTTGGTGCCTCGGCGGCTGGCGTGCGCGCAGTGACTGCTTCAAGTTCGCAAGGCATTTTGTATATGGCAGAAATTTTGCCAGTGGTCAGTGGCTTGGGTTTACCAGTGGTGATGAGTGTGAGCAGTCGAGCGCTGAGCGCGCCACTCAACATTCATGGCGAGCACGGTGATGTGATGGCAGTGCGAGATTTGGGTTGGGTGCAAATTTTTGCCGAGCAAGTGCAGGATGCTTATGATGACACAATCATCGCACTCAAATTGGCCGAAGAAATCAATGCTCCTGTGATGCCGATTATGGATGGCTTTCACACTTCACACACCACTGAGCGGGTGGAAATTTTGAGCGACGAGGCGGTGCAAAATTTTGTGGGCACCCGCAAGGCGGAACAGTCTTTGCTGGATTTTGAAAATCCAACGACTTTTGGCACTTTGGCTTTGCAGAATACTTTTTTTGAATTTAAAATTCAGCAGGAAAAGACTATGCAAAAAGCCAAGGCGGCTTACAAAAAAATCTGCAGTGAATTTGCCAAAATTTCTGGGCGGAAATATGCCATATTTGAAGAGTACCAATTGAAAGATGCGCAATACGCGATTGTGATTATGGGGGCAACTGCTGGCACGGCAAAGGACGCGGTGGACGCACTGCGCGCCCAGGGCAAAAAAGTTGGTCTGCTTGTGGTCAAACTTTTCAGACCCTTCCCCTATGAAGAAGTTGGCAAAGCTTTGGCGCACATTCCCAAAATTGCGGTGTTGGATCGGGCTATTTCTTTTGGGGCATATCCACCACTTTACCAAGACATTGTCAGCAGTGTTTATCATAGCTCCAGCCGTAAACCTGACCTTGCCAGCTATATCTACGGCCTCGGCGGCCGCGACACGATGCAGAAAGACATTGAAAAAGTTTTTAAAGATTTGGAAGACGGGGAGGTTTTAGAAAAAATTAAATATTTACAATAAAAAGTTCTTCTTGCTTAAGATAAGCCAAAAGACCAAGTTAAGTTGATGAATTATCAGAATTGCATGTACTTGTAGTTTGGTCAATTATCATGAATTGATGTAATTATGTTTATGTAGTATTTCTATTTGATGATTTATTCGCGACCGTTCGTAATCAATTAGCGTTAATTAGCATTATATATGAATAAAGATCTCACCAAAAAATTATCCGCAGGGCATGCAACTTGTGCGGGGTGTGGTATTCCGGCGATTGTCCGCACAGTGTTGGGGGCAACCGATGAGCCAGTGATTGTTTCCAATGCCACAGGTTGTTTGGAAGTGACCACCACGATTTATCCTGCCACTGCTTGGAAAGTGCCATATATTCACAGCGTCTTTGGAAATGCGGCTGCCACCGCTGCCGGTATTGATGCGGCGCAAAAAGCTCTTCAGAAAAGTGCCCTTCGACAAGCTCAGGGTAAACAAGCTCAGGATGAAAAATTTAAGCCTGCCAAAATCGTGGCTTTTGGCGGTGACGGGGGAACTTATGATATCGGCTTGCAAGCTTTGTCTGGCGCCTTGGAGCGCGGGCATGATTTTTTGTATGTTTGTTATGACAACGAAGGGTATATGAACACTGGTGGTCAACGCTCGGGCGCGACCCCTTATGGTGCCAACACCGAAACTGCCCCAGCCGGCAGTGCGTCTTTTGGCAAAACTCAGCAACGCAAAAATTTGATGGAAATTGTCCAAGCGCATGGCATCAAATATCTGGCGCAAGCCAATGTGGCCTATCTGGCTGATTTGAAGAGGAAAGCGGAAAAAGCACTTAAAACAGAAGGGCCGTCTTTTTTGTTGGTTTTGCAACCTTGCACCCAACTTTGGAAATTTCCAACTTCAGATTATGTGAAAGTTGGCAAACTTGCCACTGAAAGCAATTTTTGGCCACTGTTTGAAATATCCGCCCAAGGCGGATCCGCCTTGGGCGGAGAGGATTACAAATATGAAATTAACTATACGCCTAAAAATGTCAAACCGATTGAAGAATTTTTGAAAACCCAAGGACGCTTCAAACATCTTTTCAAAGACAAAAATGCCAGCGTTATCGCAGAGATTCAAAAAACCGTGGATGAAAATTGGGAGAAATTGCAGAAAAAAAACTTAAATTAGTCAAACGCGTAAATTTTATTGCATATGGAAAAATATTCATTTGAAA
>JBAXHR010000115.1:0-3765 GCA_037138835.1 Candidatus Moraniibacteriota bacterium
ATTTTGGATAGTTCCTATCAAAATTTTGAAATTATTGTCATTAACGATGGTTCACTGGATGGCACTGGACAACTTTTGGAGGTTTATCAAAAAAAATATCCCGAAAAAATAAAGGTTTATGCGCAAGAAAATCAAGGAGTGGCAAAAACCAGAAATAGCGGTCTCGGTTATGCGCAAGGAGAATTTGTGATGTTTGTGGACAATGATGATTGGGTGGACAGGGATTATCTAGAGACTTTTGTTTGCGAAATTGAAGCAAAAAAGTTGGATGTCGTGATTGGCGGGTACCGGCGAACAACCAGTGAGCAAATTTTGTTCGAGTTTAAACTGACGCAAACCCCTTGGTCAAAATACATGATTATGGCTCCTTGGGCCAAGCTATATCGGCGAGCTTTCTTGGTGAAAAATAACATTGAATTTCTTGATAATAATATCGGAGAAGATGTCTATTTCAATTTGCAGGTTATAAATTTGACGGAAAAACTTTCAATCATCGATTATTGTGGCTATAATTGGTTTTTCAATGCGCAATCTGTTTCCAATACCAAGCAGAAAGCCATGAAAAACAAGCTCAATGTTCAGCATTTGCTCGATGCAAGTTATGCCAAACTCAAAGAAATTGGAGCTATTGACAAAAAAGAAGTGGAATTTTTTTTCATTCGCTATCTCGTTTGGTACCTTTTGTTTGCGGGTCGTAGTTCAAGTTATGCCGAGATAAGTTCGGAATTTTCCAAATTTTTTGGTTGGCTTAAAGTCAAATTTCCAGCTTTTCTTGAAAATGAAAATATAAGCTTATTGAAGCCAAAAGGTGAAACTTTGAAAAATAGAATTATTGTGTTTATTTTTGTATTTTTGTATAGGCTTAATTTAAGCAAAATTTTTTTAAGGTTGTATACGATTAAATTCAGCGAGTAATCATCAGGATTCCAAGAATAATCACGAAAGCACCTGCCCCTTGAGTCAGGTTTATTTTTTCTCCCAGAAAGAAATAGTTGGCAATGATGACGAAAATCATTGCAATTGAGGTGATAAACATTGTAATGGTGGTGGAGGTATTCGCCAAATGGGGGATTTTGAGCAGACTGTTGTTAATCATAATAAAGAATAGTCTTGCCAGAAAGGCAAAGCCTGCCCCCAAAATAAAATGCCAGTCGATGAGCATTTTCAAAATTCCCATAGGCGTCAGGTTTGATCCATTGATGAATGAACGAGAACCAGTCAATAAAATGGAAATTACCGTAACCAGCGAAAACAAAATGGTGTAAAGAATGACATATGTCATATTTTTTATTTGTGATTATTTTTATAGCTGAGACTATAAAGCTTGCTAATTAAAGTGGCAACTGGCGGTGGAAAATTTTTTTTGAATATCAACAAATCTTCTTTTTGTCTGCGATTTTCGCAGAGTCCTTGGCTGGTTTCGCTTTCGGCATAAATCCTGTGTGAAACCAAGGTTTCATTTATCCAATTGAAAGCACCTTTTTTCTCGGCCAAGTCAAGCCAAGCTTTCCAATCCAGGTTAATGCTGAAATTTTTGTCAAATTCAAAATTTTCAAGGTTGCTTTTTGCAAATGTGACAGTTGGGCAACCAATTGGATTACCGAAAGCAAGTAAGTGTTTTTTGTTTTTGGTGCGAGCTTGCTTCCCCTTAAAAAACAATTTTAGGAGCATTTTCTTGATGAAAAAATTCAAGGAGTTTTTGCGCACGACTGTTTGTCCATTTTGCTGAATCAATTCATCATAGTTTGCGAAAATCAGCAAGGCGTCCTTTCTTAACTCGGCTGATTTCAGGATTTTCTCGCAATATTCGGGGAAATAGACATCATCTTGATGTGCCAAGGTTGCATATTTGGTGGTTGTTTGCTTGAGAGCAAAGTTCCAATCACTGGCGATACCATTTTTTTCTGAATTAATAAACAAGGTTAAGTTATTTTTGCTGGCAATGTTTTCCAAAAAAGTGGAGGGAGTTGAGGTACAAATGATGATGTTGCTTTGGACGGTTTGTTTTTTGAGGGAGTTGATACATTCTTGTAGATGCGGAGATTCCTTGTAGGCCAGAACTGCAAAGGTGTGTTGGGACATAGACTTTATTTGATTATTTGACTCAGGGCTTCTTTGCGAACAATTTCGGAGATATTTCGCTCAGTTCTTTCGAGAATATTGACAATTTTAAAGAGAATGGCAAAGACAAGCACGAAGCCAATGAAAATAAAAGTGTTGAGACTTTCACCAAAACCAAGGTATTGAGAAACGCTATGAGTTGCATTTGGAAACAGTGAGAAAAAGCCAATACCAAGCCAAATGAGATTGCTGGCAATAAGTTTGAAAAATGTTTGGCTTCGCTCTCCTTTCAAAAATTTCAACCAAGCATTGAGCAGAAAAATTGCTGCCCCCAGCACCATAACAATTCGAAAAATAAAAACTAAGCTCATAAGGTTATAAAGTTGAAAGGTTTAATGGTGGAATTATCCAGAGATTGCCATTTTGATTAGCGTTTTGAGGCCATTTTTGAGATTCATTTTGTGAACTTTACTCATTGAATATTTGGTATAGCGCACCTCAATGGGCGTTTCGGTGAATTTGAGTTTGTTGCGATGAATTTCTCGGATGACTTCACTGTCATACTCATAACGATCAGTTTTTGTCTCGATGGATTTGATAGCCTTTTTGGAATAAGCGCGAAAACCCGATTGACTGTCCGTGACCCAAAGCCCATAAATTGCCCAAGTGCAAAAATTGCCAAAATGATTGGCGACGATTTTCCAAAGTGGCATTCCTTGGGGATTTTGCAAGCGCGAGCCAAGCACCACATCATTGCCTTGCCGGATGAGTTCCAGCATCTTGGCAATGTCTGCAGGATTGTGTTGGCCGTCACCATCAATTGTAACCACCACTTCGGCGCCAAGCATTTTGGCCGCCTCGATGCCAGTTTTGGCGGCAGCACCTTTGCCGCGATTCAAAAAATGTTTAAGGGCGACAACCCCCACTTCTTGTTGAGCTTTTGCGCAAGTATCATCATCGCTTCCGTCATCAATCACGATAATATTTTGATAACCTGCCACCTTTATTTCTCTTAGCACGGCCGAAATTACCGTAGCTTCATTGAAAGCTGGGATGATAATAAAGATTTTTTTTGAAAGTTTTTCCATTATTTTAATATAAATATAACGCAAAGACGATTATATGCAAGCCTTACTTTTCAAACCCCGTGGGGTGTTTTTGGTGCCAATTCCAGGCGGTTTCGATAATTTGCTCGATGGCAGGAAATTGTGGTTGCCAACCCAAAACAGTTTTGGCTTTTTGGGAGCTGGCAAAAAGTTCAGCGGGGTCGCCATCGCGGCGTGGCTCGTTGATCACTTTGAAATCAATGCCGGTTATTTTTTTTGACAACTCAATAACTTCTTGCACGGAAGTGCCTTGCTCATTGCCGAGATTGAATTGGTTGGAAGTGTTGGTTTTTCCCAAATAATTCAGCGCCAGCAAATGAGCGTCCGCCAAGTCATTGACATGCACATAATCGCGAATGCCAGTGCCGTCGGGAGTGGGAAAGTCGGTGCCAAAAATTTTGATGGCATCGCGCTTGCCAAGGGCGGTCAGCAAAATCAAAGTCAAGAGATGAGTTTTGTTTTTGTGGTCAGCCCCGTTTTCGCCTGTTGGATCAGCACCGGCGGCGTTGAAATAGCGGAGCGCCACGGATTTGAGCCCATAAGCATGGTCATAAGCCGTCAACACTTGCTCAAACATTAATTTCGTCAGGCCATAAAC
>JBAXHR010000116.1:0-3756 GCA_037138835.1 Candidatus Moraniibacteriota bacterium
ACATACCCCCTATGGGTATTATAGCATATTTACGATTTGCCTGTCAAATCAAAAAAGAGAAGCGCAGTGGCTTCTCTTTTCTCACTTGAAATATCCCCCTATTTCAAATTGTCGCATTTTCCATCTCCATTGGCGTCAACAAAACTTCCTCCTTTGTTTTGTCCGCGTTGTCCAGCATTGATGCCACCGCCCTGTCCCTTACCTGCTCCTTGACCAAGCCCAAGTTCGGCGCGAATTGCATTAGCCTGCTCAATTTTTCCGGCTTCTCGCAGCTCGTGCATCTGCGCAAATTTGGAGAAATTTTCGGCTGTTACAACTCGAGTTGCGCCCTTGTCGCCCATCAAATTTTTCCAAGCATTATAATCATTGCTTTCAAAAGCTTTCTCCATTGCCTCGTGTCTTTCTGGAGTGTAATTTGAGCCTGTTTGTCCATCGCCACGATAAGCCGAGACGCCTGAGGCAAGAGCAACACTTCCAACAACTGCTAAACCCAAAACTCCCAAAACCATATTTTTCTTGTTCATATTTTTGACCAATCATTCCAAGGAAGATTTTCCCTGTAAAGATTTATTTTTTAATTTAATTTAACTTTTCAACTACGCTGCCAGCACAACATAAAACGAATGCCTGCCGAAAAGTTTTCATTTTGCAAGCGCTGCGCCCGCACCAGTGCCATTGCCCATTCCGTGGCCACCGCCAGAACCATTGCCCTTTCCTTGTCCTGACCAAGGACGAATCTCCAGCGCTTGAAAAACATTTACTTCTTTCCTACTTCCGATAATTTTAAGTCTTTCGCCTATCGAAAGCCTGACCGCCGGTTTGGTCAAGGTTTTTTCATCCAAAAGCACAATCCATTTCTGTCCATTCAGATCACTGATTTCCAATTTATCAGCTGAAGCGGTTTCAATTTTTCCAGCCAAAAATCCTGCAGCTGGTTGCATCCATTGTTTTTCCTTAGTCATCATTAAATGTTGTCCATAATATGGCAAATCTTTTGCCAAAATTGTGTTGAATTTTCCGCCCAGACCCACCAAGGAAAAAAACCAGCCAAGCAAAATAATGCCTCCAATTGAAAATACTGACATTTTCAGCCAACCATATTTATAACCTGTTTCTGTTTTTCGCAAATCAAAAAATGCCAAAACAAGAAAGATGCCAATGAAGATAAGCCAAAAATATGGGAGCAGTGACAATGAATAAAGGATTGCGCTCTGATGCGCGAAGCGATAAAGATCCCAATCAAGTTGATTGAGCATCTCAAAAGCCACCGAAAAAGAAATTGCTCCCAAAAAAATCATCGCCCCAAAACCAAGCCAGAGCGCATATTTCCTCAGTAAATATTGCCAGCGTGGTGCAGGTTTGATTTTTTGCTTTTTGATTTCCCCAAGAGTTTTTTTGATTAAATTTTCCATAAAATTAAAAACAATTAATATTTTGTGCTTTTAGTTGCTTGATAAGAATTTCTTTTCCTCTGGCAATCAGCGTTGCGATTGTTCCCTTTGGTTTTTTCAAAATATCCATAATTTCTTCATATTCCTTTTCTTCAAGAAATCGCAGAATCAAAACTTCTCGATATTTGATTGGCAATTGCAAAATTCCCAACTTAACTTTCTCTGCACAATCTCGGTCAACAATTTCCTTTTCAATTTGAACACTTGCGCTAATGATCTTTTCCCATTCATAATCTTCCAGTGAATTAGATTTGGGACGAGCATTAACCTTGCGGAAATAGTCGATAATGTGATTGTGAGCAACGCGATATATCCAGCTGGAGAATTTCAAAACTTCGTCATATTCATTCAATTTTTGATAAATCTTGATGAAAACTTCTTGAAGCAAGTCTTGCACATCATCTTGCCCAAGCCCTGTCAATCGCCTGATGTAAAGAAATAGCTGTCCCTGATAACGCTCCATCAAAAGCCCGAACAATTCAGGATCTCGCTTTGCCATTTTAACCAAGTCGGCATCAGTTTGTTTTTCTTCTTTGAGCATAGGTGGTAATTTTATTGAGCATGATCGCACTGTCGATCGCCATTGGCATCCACATAGCGCCCGCAATCACCTGGGAATGCACATTCGGTTTTTCCAAAAGGACAATCCGCCAAATTTTCAGCTTGCTTTTCTTTGTTTTTGAGATATTCATCAATAACAGCTCTGAAATCTTCCGTTTCAAAAACAGCACCTTCATTGTTTTTCAGGTTATAAGTCGAGCCAATTTCTTTCAATTTCAAAGCCGTGTCCACATTTTTCGGCAAACCAAGTTTTTGTTGAAATTCACTCAGTGGAACTTTGGTGGTTTCCAGCAAATATTTCAAAGTATTGCTACCTTTGATGTCAACCACATTAATTTCACCCTTGCTATCGATAATATTTGACGGCTCTTTGGTTTACCACAAAGGCGTCAGCAGAAAAACACCCAATGGGATGAAAAATGCCAGCATAACTATCCAGCCAAAATTTTTCTTGGAGATTTCCTTGCCGAAAGTTGTTGCTTTCAAACTGCTCTTTGGACAATTCTTGACGCATCCCAGGCAACTAATACAGTCTGCTGAATTCACCTCGCTGACATTTGCGATATCAAGTCCAGCAGGGCAAACTTTGTCACATTTTCCGCAACCCACGCAAGTGCTGGCATTTCGCTGAATTTTAAAAGGGCTCAATTTTCTCACAATTCCCAACACTGCGCCCAGCGGACAAAAATATCGACACCAAATATTCTTGGAAAAAAGCGAAACAACCAGCAAAATTCCCAGAATAGCATAGCCAGCAACTTTTTCTTCAAATTCCTCTCCCAAATGCATCAAAGCATTAAAAGGGTCATAGCCACGAAAAACCAAATCCCCCATTTGATAAGAAAAATACACAATCACCAGCAAAATCACATATTTCAAATAGCGAGCATATTTGTCAATTTGCTTTGGAAGTTCAAGCTCGTTCTTGATGCCCAATTTTCTGCCAAGCGCCCTGAGCCATTCTTGAATAGCACCCAAAGGACAAAGAAAGCCACAAAAAACCCTGCCAAACAAAATTGTCAACCCAGCAACAAGACCAAAAAGAATAAATGAGCTGGTATAAATTCTTTTCAAATACTCCCCTGTGGTCAGATAAGTCAGCAAACTTTCCATCGCCCCAAAGGGGCAATAAGCGTCAATTGGCGCGGCCTTTTCAATGCCATATTTCATATGGCTGACCGTCAAAAACAGCACGATTGCCAAGACAACTGCTTGAGAAATTCTTCTGGGAGTAAAAATGTTTTTCATTTTTTGTTTGTCAGGCTGTGCCTTGGCAATGCGCCAAAATCATTATCCTGAAATTATTTTTAAAAAATTATGTCGCTTATGAAACTTAACCTATGAGAAATATAACGGATTTAAAATAAATTGTTTTCAAAAAATCCTCAAAGCAAGAACCTCCCTACGCCCACCACCAAAATCACCAGCACGCCGAGCAAAAGCAAATTCTTCTTGTTGATTGTTTTGGAAAAATCAGTCTTGGCTTGTTGCTTTTTGTCTTCTTGCTTGTTTTCGTCGATGTTGCTTTTGGATTTTTCCTTATTATCATCATCATTTGGATAACTGACTGAATTTTTGTCAATTGGCAGTAGTCCTGCTTGTGAAGCTTGACCGCCGACCCCAGTCAAAATTGCTGGCTCGGAAGGATTGGCATTGTGGCGAGTTGTTTTTTTGCTGTGACTGTTGTCGTCGTCATTGCTACTTACACTGCTACTTACATTGCTACTTACATTGCTACTTACTG
>JBAXHR010000117.1:0-3747 GCA_037138835.1 Candidatus Moraniibacteriota bacterium
ACCAAAAACCGTCAACTTTGGCTCAGAAAGGCATTTTTTTCAACCACAAAAAACATTGCAAATTCTCGCATCTGCCAGCATTTGCAATCTCTTTTTTTAAAACTATCAGCTACCGATTACCTGTCTGCCGACGAGGCAGGCTGGTTGCTGATTGCTGGTTACTATTTGCTCTTTCTGCCTGCTTTCAAGCGGTCTCCTTCTTTCAGTGCTTGCTTGCGCAGACGCACGGATTGAGGAGTAACCTCCAAATATTCATCGTCATTGATAATTTCCAAACCGCGTTCAATAGAAAGCGTAAACGGTGGAATCAAATGAATCGCTTCATCCGTTCCTGAAGAACGCATATTGGAAAGTTGCTTGCCTTTCAGTGGGTTGACCGTCATTTCATCGCCCTTGGAAACATTGCCAATCACTTGACCTTCATAAACTTCCGTCGCTGCTCCAATATAAAGCACGCCGCGATCTTGCAAATTTGCCAAAGAAAAACCAAGTGCTTTGCCAGTGCCATTGGAAATCATGGAGCCAACTTCGCGTTTCTTGATGTCACCGACGAATGGCTTGAACCCAACCACGCGTGAGGACATAATTCCTTCACCTTTGGTGTCCACCACAAATTGTCCGCGATAGCCAAGCATCCCGCGGGTTGGCGCTTCAAACAAAAGTCTGGTCTGACTGCCATGCACCTGCATATCACTCATGATGCCTTTGCGTTTGCCCAGTGTTTCAATGATTGTGCCAGCCAATTCGCTTGGCACATCCACGGTCACTTCTTCAAAAGGTTCGCTTTTCACGCCGTCAATGTCTTTGATAATAACATGAGGCTGTGAAACTTGCATTTCATAACCCTCGCGACGCATATTTTCCAACAGCACTGCAATGTGCAATTCTCCACGACCAAAGACAGTGTAATATTCCGAGGTTGAAAAATCAATCTTGAGTCCCACATTCACTTCCAATTCTTTTTCCAAGCGTTCGTGAATTTGCTTGCTCGTCACAAATTTTCCCTCCCGCCCAGCAAACGGCGAATCATTGACCAAAAAGCGAAGCGAAATGGTTGGCTCATCAATTGTAATAGCTGGCAAAGATTCTTGTACCTCACTTTCACAAATCGTTTCGCCAATATCAATCTTTGGAAAACCGGCCACCATCACAATGTCGCCAGCATAAGCTTCCGCAACTTCTTCGCGCACCGTGCCTTTGAAATTGTAAAGTTTGGTCACGCGAGATTTTTCCAAGGTGCCATCGGTTTTTTTCAACACATAAGTTGCGCCTGCCTTGATCGTGCCTTCGTGAATGCGACCAACTGCCAAGCGACCCAAAAAGTTGTCATAACCCAGATTAAACGGCTGCATGCGCAATTGCGCATCTTTGTCAGCTTTGGCAGCGTGCACCTTGAGCAAAATCATATCCAGCAAAGGTTCCAAGTTGTCAGACTCATCAGTCAAATGCTCCTTGGCAATTCCTTGGCGACCAATAGCATAAACAGTTGTAAAATTCAGTTGTTCATCACTAGCACCCAAATCCATGAAGAGTTCATACACTTGTTCTTGCACCAAATCAGGGTCTGCCGCCGGTTTGTCAATTTTATTGATCACGACAATTGGCTTAAGTCCCAATTCCAAAGATTTTTTGAGCACAAAGCGCGTTTGAGGCATCGGACCTTCTTGCGCATCCACCACCAACAGCACGCTGTCAATTGAACGAAGCACGCGTTCCACCTCGGAGCCAAAGTCGGCATGTCCAGGGGTGTCCACGATGTTGATTTTGGTGTCGCGATAGTTGATGGAGGTGTTTTTAGCATAAATCGTGATTCCGCGTTCTTGTTCCAGTGCGTTGTTGTCCATACTAATGCCTTCTTCCACCATGCCTGTTTGACGCATAATTGCGTCGGTCAAAGTTGTCTTGCCATGATCCACATGAGCGATAATAGCGATGTTTCGAATTTCCATATTTTTTTCTACGAATTACTTGCCTACCGGCAGGCAGGCGAATTGATACGAATGTACGAATTTTCAACTCATACATTTGTAATTAATTCATAATCAAGTAGCTATTATTTTTTAATTAAAATACTTCTTTAAAAAAATTTAGGGTCTCTTTTCCATTTTTTCGTACATTCGTAGCTTTTTTGTAATTCGTAGAGATAAACAAAAAACTGCCCCTAGGCAGCAAAACCCTCTAAAGCCTTTAAAATATAGCAAGAATCAAGCCAAATGTCAACCCAGCAGTTTTTCCAGCAATTCTTCTCTGCCCTTTTTCGTTTTAGCGGAAAAATAAACAATATTTTCAGTGTCGAGTTTTTCGACAAGATTGCGCTTTTTCTTGATGATTTCACTTTGCTTGACCTTGTCTATCTTGTTTGCCACCACCACAACTTCCAGCTGACTTTCCAGCAAAAGCTCCATCATTTCCAAATCAAACTTGGTTGGTCCCACCAGTGCGTCCACAATCAAAACCACTTTCTTCGGCCGAGCCTCACCAGCTTCCAGATACCACATAATCATCTTGCGCATTTTTTCAGCTTGTTTGAGTGAAATTTTAGAATAGCCATAGCCTGGCAAATCCACGAAAAAAACTGCTTCATTGATCAAAAAAAAGTTGAGCTGCAAAGTTCGCCCTGGGGTGGAACTGGAAATTGCCAAGCCTTTCACCCCAACCAAAGAGTTGATGACGCTGGATTTGCCCACATTTGAGCGCCCCACAAAAGCAATTTGGGGGATTTTTTCTCGCATAATCGGGTCTGAACCGGTGACCCCTTTGACAAATTGTGCTGATTTGATTGTAAGCATATGTTTATTATCCTAGCTCATCCCGCTGAAAAAAGCCAGTTGGGATGCTAAAATTGTTACATTGCTAAATTGTTACATTGCTATTTTGTTAGATAGCTATTCCCTATGTTCCAGGCTTTTGCCACGGTTTGCACAATGCGAGCGCTGGTCACGCCAGAGGTTTTGCTGATTTTGGTGGTCACTTTTTCAATTTGTTTTTTGGAAATTTTGTTTTCACGAAGCAGTATATCAATATTCGGCAAAAGTTTTTCACTCAACGAAAATTCATCCGTCCACGCAAACTGCGCCACCACTTTGCGCCCGTCTTTGATGGTCAATTTGATATCATTGCAATCGAGAGAGATATTGAGCAGCATATTATTAATTTTAAAAACAAATTAACGGTTGATTTTTTTCCAATCAATCCCCCAAGGATCAGTTTTGCGGTCGGGGGCGATGTCGCTGTGGCCGAGGATATTTTTGATGGGATATGCTTTTTTCAAATCGCCAATGAGGCGATTGACCGCGCCGTATTGCTCGGCTGTGAATTTTCCATCTTTGGTATTGATAATTTCAATCCCAAGAGAAAAAGAGTTTACATTTGTGCGACCGTCTGGCATCTTGGCTACGCCCGCGTGCCAAGCAATGTTTTGATCAGCGACCAACTGATAAACTGTGCCATCGCGCGCAATGAGATAGTGCGGAGCAACTTGCGCTTGCTTATACTCTTCAATCACGCCCACCACACTAAAAGGGTCATCGCCCAGCGCATCATAAGACGAATGCAAAACAATGGTGTCAATTTTTCGGTCGCTTACTTTTTGAAAACCCCAACTGACCAATTTCGCCACGATTTTCCCTGTGATAGAATTTTTATTAACTATTACCTTTTGAGTTTTATCTGCTGAATTTTGTTTATTGGTTATTGCATCTTGCTCACTGATTGCTGATTGCCTGTCTGCCGACGAGGCAGGCTGCT
>JBAXHR010000118.1:0-3648 GCA_037138835.1 Candidatus Moraniibacteriota bacterium
AAGTGATATTTTCACAATAGATAATGAAATATTGATATTTGATAATACCGTGGCTATTTACAACAAAGAAGAGTTGTTGATTATTGAAGATAAAAAATTTGCCAACAATCAGAAGCAATTGTTTATGGGTATCTGGGAACAGGGACAGTCTCCAAGTCTCGGTTTTGAATACAAGCCTAATCACTCTTATTATAATAATTTAAATTATTTTATAGGTGATTTGCAAATTATAGTTTGGCCGGATGTTGATGCAAAAGTAGCATATAGTGGTTTTTCTGAAAAACAATTAGGGGAATACATAAAAAGCATAATTTTAGCTGATAATTATTACAATGATGCTACATATATAGTTGCTTTTATCTGGTCCATAGAAAGCGAGAAAATGATTGATGTATGGAAATTTAATTATAACCATGTTGACGACAGATCTGGTCCCTTGGGCAGTGCAAAAGTTTATAGAGAGGGTAAACTATGTGACAATTTGGGTCTTGCAAGTGGGAACACTCTAATGATTTTAGGATATGAAGAAAGACTCCGGAGACAATCAAAGGATTTAAAGAGTTATTTAAAGGGACCTGTTCCAAAATTACCTTTGGAGCTTATGAATGGAAAAGGTTTCTTTAATGAAAAGAACTCGCCATTAAAGTAACAAAAGTGTTACAAATATATGCATATGCATTTTTTTGCAACGCTTGGCGATAGGAACCCCAGCAAGGATGGGCACAAAAACAAAAGCTGCTAAATCCCACATATAGGGATATGCCAAATTTTTAAAAATCAATCATTATTCATTCCTTGGAAACCACAAGCATGGCTTTTTGCATTTTGCTGATAGTTGGCACGGCGGGGATATCTTTGCCACTGGGATAACTCCAGATGGAATCAAAAAGCACTTGCTCGCCGTAGCGATAATCAGCGCCTTTGCGCGTGCCGGGGTCGTTGGTGATGAATTTTTGGGTGGCGCTGTCATAACCAATGATGACCAGCATGTGCGCAACTGGTCCGGGTGAAGTGAAGTTTGGATTTTTGAGCGCCCGTCCAAAGGCTGGCACAATCACGAGTTTGCCATTTTCAATTTCGTTTTTCAAATCAGCAAGGGTTATGTTTTCCTTGATAGCAATATTTTTGTATTTGAAATCTTGCTGAAAGATTTTTTTCATATCAACAATATCGGTGTCCGCGCTATAGCCAAAAGTTTTGTTTTCAAAATTGATAATTTCCGAAATTCTCTTTTGAGCCTCGCTCGAGGAAATATTTTTTTCGCCGTTTACCCAGCCCATTGCCATTGCGATTGAGGCTTCTTCGCAAGCATTTTGAAAATCTGGATCTTGCCAATTGCCAAAAGGCGCTTGGACAATAAAGGGCACAGATTGTTGAATTGTAGTGGCTGGTTTTACTTTACTTTCCTCCGTGGTGTTTTTTGCTGGTTCATTTTTTTCTGCTGGCAAAATATTTTGCGGGGATGTGTCAGTCGCTGAAATCGTCGGCGCATTTATTTGCGGGGAAACCTGAATGAAAGATTGGTTTTTCTTTGAAAAAGACATGAGGAAATATCCCATCGCTAGGAAAATCAAGGAAAGCGTGACAATGAAAATTATTTTTTTGCGCATAAGTTTTTTTGAAGACTTTTTTAATTGTAACACAAAATTTTAGTGCCATATTTTTCCTTTTTGGAGCCATTTTTGGACTTATCCACAGGGGCGATTTGACAGTGGTATTGGGTAACTGTTAGAATATCATTGTGAGCAAGCGGCCGCAAGCTCAAGCTAAAATAATAATAAAAAATCCTAGTTAAGTTTCTTTGTCTATAAAAAGATTTAATTAGGGTAAAACAAAAATGAGTACCTATCCAATGCCAGCTCAAGGCGCAGTCAAAATCCAAGAAAAAGTTTTTTCCAAAATGCTCCGCGCAGGGAGCAAGACCTATTTTTTTGATATTAAAAAAGCCAGCAATGGGAGCAATTACCTGACCATTGCTGAATCTTCCAAAAATCAAAAAGGCGAGCAAGTCACCAATCGCTTGATGGTTTTCAAAGATCAATTTCCTGCTTTTTCCGCTTCACTCGGCGAGGCAAGCCAGTTTTTGAAATGATTTTTCACTGATTTTTTGGTGAGTTTGACAGTCCTAATTGGTCGTTATATTATATTGATATGAAAAAGCAAACAAAAAAAATTGAAGAAAAAGTATTTACTGCTGGAGAAGTAGGTTCTATTTTGGAGAGCATGGATGACACCATGAAAATGATGTCAGAAAATTATTCCAGTCTTGCAAAGACTCAAGGCGAAATGAAAGAAACTTTAGTTAGTATGGACGGCAGACTTGGTAATGTTGAAGTTAGACTTGGCAATGTTGAGGAGCGACTGGATAAAGTAGAAACCAAAATTGACAGGCTTCAGGATGATATGGTGGAGGTGAAATTTGAGTTGAAAAGAAAGGTAGATGCGGAGGAATTTGAGAAATTGGAAAAACGCGTGGTCAAATTGGAGCAACTTTCCTTTGCACGCTAAAAACTCTCACAACAACTGAATTGCAAACACCGCCAGCTTTTTGCTTGGCGGTGTTTTTGTTATGTAAAAATAAAATAGCAAGTATGGCATTATTCAAAATCAGGGTGTATAATGAAAGTAACTTAAAAAACTTAACTTGGCTTGGCTGGTGGTTCGCGGAAGGCGGAAACTGGCAAAGCCCAAAATCGTATGGAATTCTTTGTCCTGTTTGTGGTGCTGGTTGCTTTTTTGTTGTCAAAATCACTGAGGATTTTGAACGAATATGAGCGAGGCGTGATTTTTTTTCTGGGAAAATGCACTGGCGTGCGTGGCCCTGGTTTGATTATTTTGATCCCAATTTTTGAAACCATGACCAAAACAGTTTTACGCACTGTGACGATGGACATTCCTTCACAGAAAATCATCACCAAGGACAACGTGTCAATTGACATCGCTGCGGTGGCCTACTATCACATTATCGACCCAATGAAAGCCGTGGTGGCGATTGAAGATGTTTACAAGGCAGTCAATCAAATTTCACAAACCACCGTGCGTAATGTGGTGGGGCAATTCAGTTTGGATCAATTGCTTTCACAAACTGTTGACATCAATGCCCAAATCAAAAATGTGATTGATCAACACACCGAGCCCTGGGGCGCGCAAGTGACGGCGGTTGAAATCAAGGACATTGCCTTGCCTGACAATATGCAGCGGGCGATGGCCAAGGAAGCTGAAGCAGAAAGGGAAAAACGCGCCAAGATTATTGCCGCTGACGGCGAATTTCAAGCCGCCATCAAATTAGGTGAAGCTGCCGACATCATTTCCAGTCACCCGGTGGCTTTGCAACTTCGAACTTTGCAAACGATGGCTGAAATCAGTGTGGAGAAAAATTCAACCATCATTTTCCCTGCTCAATTTATGGGCACTGTCCAAGAGGCCTTCAAAATGATCAAAGAAGACGCTTCGAAGAAATAGGTACCAATTCCGGTTATTATTTTTGGAATTTATCTGACAGTGGCGTAAATTTGTAATATTTCAGGAAAAACCCAACTTGGGAATAGAAGGAAATATATAAAACTAAAAACAGCTAAAACGCCTTATCTGAGCCAAATTTGGAAGATAAAAAGCTAATGCCTGGCAAGCTTTTTAAGAGCACTTGAC
>JBAXHR010000119.1:0-3609 GCA_037138835.1 Candidatus Moraniibacteriota bacterium
ATACTATTGTCATCAATTTGTTCAATAATCTCTGGCTTTCCATTTTGCGCAATCCATTTTTTTAATCCATACAATCCACCAACAACCGTGGTGATTTCAGCTGCAATACTCAGATTTTCTTTCGTAAAAAGATCACCACCACTATTGGCTATAAAATTAAGCAACATTATAAAGCTCCCCTCTTGTGGAGCTTTAATTTTTATATTAAAGGTGAAACTTGGAGATAAATAAGCAGAAGCTTCTTGCGAAACAATAGAAAAGCTCGTTAAGGATTCAATAAATAATCCAGCACTTATTTCATGCAAATCTCCGCCAAATTTTATTTCCAAGTTTTTATTATCGGATTTATTTTGCATAATTTTCTATATATATAGTTAATTATATTTTTTATATATGTTTATTTTAGCTTAATAATAAGGAAAAATCAACTTTTTATTTTTTTAGCAAAAACAGCTTTTTCTATATATATGAAGTTATCCACAGCTAAATCTTAAATCCGCTCAAACTCCTTTAAATTCCCCACATAATCATTCACATACATCGGAATATATTGGGCATAAGAAATTTCATCACTTCTTTTATATCTGGCGAGTTGCTCAAAAATATCCATATCCACCCCGGACATTGCAAATAGTCTGGCATATTGTTTGTCATCAATCACTTTGCGAATTTCTGGGTCTTGCAGATAAGCCGAGAAAAGCCACTTGGCCGCAGGCACCAAGGAAGCATCCAGTTTTTCAATATCTTGAAACTTGGCAAATTCATCTTCTGTTTTTTCCTGTCGTGATTTGAAGCGATCAATTTCGCCAAAAGCCTTTTGAATCATTTCCTTGAAACTCACCCAGCGATCAACTGTCAAAGATTTTCGCAAATTCTCTGGCGTGAAAAATTCGGTTGGCTTATCAAGAATATTTTGCTTGACGAATTCCAACACTCCTTCAACTCCCTCTTTTGCATAAATCTCTTGTGCCTGCTCATTGCCTGAAATTTTTTCTTCAAATTTTTGGAAATATAATTCGCGATCAATCCGCATCCCATCTTGCCCAATAAGCATTTCTTCTTTAGTGATGATCTGATCAGGTTTTGCCAAATCAATCTCATCAATTCCGCCCCCTGGTCCTTCGCCACCGCCAGTTCCAGTTTTAATAGCTGGGAGTTTTAAAACTTCATCATAATCAAATTTTTCTTCAAAGTATTCACAATTGGCAAAAAAATCAAACAAAACAAAGTTCTCTTTTTCTTGTTTTTCTTTTTCAAAAGAAAATGTGTTTTTTCTTGTGCCTCTTCCTTTCATCTGCACAAAATCAGAAGGCGAAAAAATTGGTCTCATCATCGCAAGGTTTAAAATATCTGGACAATCATAGCCAGTTGTCATCATGCCGACAGTTACGCAAACGCGCGTCTTGCTTGTCTTATATCCATCCAGAAAACAAGAAGTTCCACCAAGATTACCATTGGCAAACTGCACAGTTTTTGTTTGCGCCTCTTTCACATTAGAAGTGACTTGCATGGCAAAATCTGAATTGTATTTTTCTGGCCACATTTTGTGCGCCATAAAATTCAAAATCTCAGAAACTTTCCGAGCATGTGCCTGACTCACGCAAAACACTAAGGTTTTTCCAATCTCTCCTGAAATTGGATCTTTCTTGGCATTTTCAATAAACGCTTTGCAAAATGCAATATTAGTTTCATCATTGAAAAATTTCTTTTCATAATCACGATGCGTGAAATTTTCCTCAGTCTCCTCCCCTTCCTCATTTTTTGCCAACACTGCAAATCCTTCTTCTGAAAGAAGTTGAGTTGTGATTTCCGTGCGAGCATCAATAACTCTTGGATTTATAAGGAAATTATCTCGCACACCATCTCGCAAGCTGTACCTGAATGTTGGGTTTCCCGATTCGCATCCAAATGTTTTGTAAGTATCAAAAAGTTCCCTTTTTTCAAAGGCTCGTGGATCATTTTCGCCAAGCTCTTTTTTGTTGATATTTTTCAAATAGTCTTTTGGCGTGGCAGTCAGCCCCAATTTGTAGCCATTGAAATATTCAAAAACTGCGCGGCTATTTCCACCCAGACTGCGATGGGCTTCATCCGAAATCACCAATTCAAAATCAGTCGGAGAAAAGTTCTTGCGATAGGTGTCAGATGAAAGAAGTGTTTGCACCGTGCTAATTATAATTTGTCCGGTTTTCCAACTGTCACGATTATGCTTGTAAATCTTAATAATGTAGTCACTTCCCAAAACATTTTTCAATGATTTTTCTGCTTGTGATTCAAGTTCAATGCGGTCAACCAAAAACAGAATTCTTTTGGCATTTCCTGTTCGCAAAAACAAGCGACAGATTGCTGCCGTGGTGAGAGTTTTTCCAGTGCCAGTTGCCATTTCAAAAAGAAATCTCTCCCCTCCTTCTTCGGCACTTTGCTGCAGAGCTTTGATGGCCGCAACCTGATAAGGTCGCAAAATTTTCAAACTCTTGTCCTTGAGATATCCCGCCCGCGTTTCCTCATTCAAATAGCGCGGATCCTTGTTAAAATCTGGATCTTGTGCTTTGGCGATATATTGCTCATCAACTTTTTCAGCTGCCAAGGCTTCTCGGTTTGGCTTGAATGCTTCTCTGTGCTTGAGCGATTCAAGCTTTGGAAATTCGGTAATGATGTTTGGATTGCCTGTTTCTGTATCCCAAAAATAGTGCGCATTGCCATTAGACAAAATCACAAAACGACATTTTTTCCCGTAGGCATAATCGCGAGCTTGCTCCTTGGCTTCAAGCGGATGGATTGATTCCTTCTTGGCTTCAACCACAATAATCGGATGGCCTTCATCGTCCAAGAGTAAATAGTCCACAAAACCTTTTGTTTCTGTTTCAAAATCATTGCCAAGAGCGTCCAATTTCGTCTTGGTCAGTTTTACTCCAGGCTCAAGTTGAATATTTGCCACTCCCTTTTCGCCATCAAAAAAACGCCGACCAGCTTCTTCGAGCAGTTTATTGATTTTTATTCTTGAACTTGCTTCCTTTTGCATATTATTTTTTCTCTAATTTAAATTGAAGCTTATAAGTATAAAAATCAATACTTTGCGCAAATCAAACAGCGCGATGAATTTTGATATCATCCTCAAAGCCAATGATTACACCCTTGACTGCCTGATTGGCTTCTGCGAGTTCATCTTTCACATAACCCATATATCTTTGAATTTGACCGACCACCACATCACTGACTCTTCCCTTTTTCAATTCAACAACCAAAATTTCTTTTTTATCTTTGCTTATTGCCAGAATATCAATTGGCCCTGTGTCACTTGGGTATTGTTGCCCAACAATCTCCCCATCTTCCTCATATATATCATAATTTTTTCCCAATTCCGTTGATTTCCAATTGGCAACCAAAAAATCCTCCAGATGCTTTTCGAGTGCAAATTCACTAGGGTCCTCAATTGTTTCATCTTTGGTAAAAATTGTCGATAATCCATTTCCAACAATCAAGCTTTCAATTTCTTCGGCATATTTTGAAATATCGCTAACCGTGCCAATAGACCCAGCTGACTTTTTCAACGACTCACTAAGGCACCACACAAAATTAACTTTTCAAAATAGATATTTTCCTGTATAATAT
>JBAXHR010000120.1:0-3569 GCA_037138835.1 Candidatus Moraniibacteriota bacterium
GTATTATATAATAAATCACGATCCACCACACGCTGACTTTTTCCACGCTGACACTTGCCCAGGGAAACTGCGCCAAAATGCGGATCAAATTAATTTCCCAGGTCAGCAGACTATATGCCAGCCACGCGAAAACCAAAGAAAGTGGTGGGAAAATCAAGCCCGCCAGTGTCACCAAGAAAACCAACAACATTGAAAGCGGAATCACGGGCAAAATAAACACGTTGGCCAGCAGTGAAATGAGCGAGACAATTTGAAAATTGTAGGCAATGATCGGCAGCACAAAAATTTGGGCGCTGAGCGACAAAGTGATGGCTTCCGAAATTCCCAGCGCTTTATTTTCTTTGACAAACTTTTCTTCCCAAAAAGAGGAAGTCAGCACAATGCCCAAGGTTGCCAAAAAAGAAAGTTGAAAACCCACATCCCAACGCAACAGCAGTGGATTAAGTGCCAGCATAATTGCTCCCGCAAAAATGATGGCATTTTCGCAAGAAGCCAGGCGCCCATTTTTCATTGCCCAAAGCAGAACACCACTCATCACACCTGCCCGCACCGCCGAGGCTGGCAAACCTGCCATTACCACAAAAGCAGCGATGCCAAAAAACGCAAACCAAATTGCTTGCTTGCGCCAAAGCCCCAAAAAAATGCCCAACAAAATCAAATATTCCGCCACAATCGTCACATTGTACCCCGACACTGCCACAATGTGGGTCATGCCAGTGCGCGAAAAATCAGCCTGAATTTCTTTGGAAAAACCACCACTGCCGCCCAGCAAAATCCCCACCGCTAATGCGCCCTCGGGCTGAGGAATCACTTGATTGATTTTGCTTTCAAAAACTGAGCGCATCGCCAAAATTTTTCCAAAAAGCCAATTTCCACTTCCCTCACCAACTTTTCTCGCCTTGCTTTTTTCACATTGATACAGCACGCCTTCTTTTGCCAGATACATTCGATAGTCAAAACTCTCATCCTTGTTTTCAATAGCCTTGGCCGCGCAAGCAATTTCCAGCACATCGCCATATTGATATTGCGGATATTGTGGCACTTGTAGCAAGACAGAAATTTTTTCTTTTTCCAACTGCGCAATCACATTTTGACCAAACGCCGAAGCGCTCACTTTTTGCACTACCGCTTTTTCCTCAAAAGTCTGACCGACAAATTTCAAATTATTCGCCTCATTGATCCTCTTGTCCGTCAGCCACAAACCAAAAACAAAAAAGACCAGCAAAAAAGCGACCAAAGTCGCTTGCTTGTTTTTGTAAAACACAAACAACAATATCAAAGCAAAAATCAGCAACAGAAAAATCCAGCCACCTGCAATTTCAAAAAATGACCGCCAGAAAACTGCCCCAAGAAAAGCCAACAGCAACGCCAAAAATATTTTTGATTTAGACATAACTTTAATCTTGTTTGATTAAATTATAACAGATTTTTTGCAAATAAAAACAAGCACCACTCCATAATGGTTTTTACTATTTCAATAATAGCTCCTAAATACAAAAAGACCACCATAGACGCGACCGCGTCTATGGCGGTCTTTTTGTTGTTTTAGTGAGAATTTGATAAAGTTAAACAGGAAAATTTATTTTTCTATTTCAATACCCCACCCCATTCAACTGCTGTAAATCCAATACGCTGCGGAGTTTTTATATTAAATCCTTGCACAGGAATTGAGTTATCCAAGCCCTTAAAATCCATCAGCACACGGATAGTTGTATCTGGCTTTGGATTTATCTCAAGTGGGGCAAGCTTATCAATAGTTGCCCTGTCCACAAAAGTCACAAAATAATAAGGTTTCTTTTCAGTCAACATCTTGGGAATCCAAAATTCCTTGAAATCATTGATTTCTTTTTGAATCAACCCTTCTTGGGAAAGTTTTTCATCAAAGAAGCTATTTAGATTTTCCATTGTGACAACAAAACCTCTTTCTGGCATGTGATATATGGAATTACCACTTCCTTCCCAAAATAAATATGGATAAGTTTTTTCATCTGCAAGATTGAAAATATTGCTCTGGCTGTCAGCCACAACATTCCAACCTCCATTATATTCAGGAATGGAAACGCTCATACCAGCCGTCGGTGTAACTTGCACTGATATTTTTTCTTTTTGTTCAGGATAAAGATAAATTACCGGCTTACCACAGCCTCCCGAATAAATATAATGCAGATTTATAAACTGAATGATACGCCCAAAAGAATCCTTCCAAAAAAAGAATGGGTGGGTCTGCAGAAACTGATCATATGTTAATTGCACGGCCTTATCATCAGGATAATAGCGCGCAAACATATTCTCATCACTGCTTAATTTTTTATACTCAGCATAGAAATCCTTAAGTGCCTGTTCATTTAAATCCTTATAACCATAAATCAGCTCCCCATTTTCAGCTGTTCCTACTTGTACAAGCTTATCACCGGAGATTATATTGGAAACATCATTAACATAATTTGATGCCCCACAACCACTTTCTGTTTTATATGAATATTTTGAGGAATTTTGCGTGCCATCATTCCAATTAATTTTTGGAACATCTCCTCCAAGATCAATGACACTTGAATATGCTCTAAAAGTTCCATCTGGAGCTTTTACATAAAAACCATTCTCGGCAAATGCAGTATTAATATTGCCATCATTGACCTTGCTAGCATCTGTAGTATATATATTGCCATAAACTGGATCAGTAAAGGCAAATTTTAGCATGTCTGTCTTAAAAAATATTCCATTGAAATACGCATCTTTGGTGTCACCATTCAATTCTCGAATCCCAGCAAAAGGAAAACTATCCTCTTTCTTTAATTGCTGTCCGCTTGGAGCAATCATGGTGCCTGGATATTCAAGTGAAGAAATGTGAACATCATAGGCATAATTTTTATATGGGAAAACTCTTTCCAAAAGTGCTCCGTCATACGAATTGAAAATATCATCAGTCGAATATTCTTTTAGAAAATATAATTGCTCCTCTCCTGTTTTTTGGATGAATCGATATATTTGGGCAACATTAGCTGGTCCTTGCGGATTCATAACCACCAGCAACAATCTACTACCAGAAAATTCTCCGGTTTTTATTTTTCCAGTTTCCCAGACTTGATAAAGGTCATTACCATCTTTAAATAATTGAATACCCATAACTTTCCTCGGTGCATCATACCACTGAACATTTTCATCCGTATAGCCCCTCGGAACCAAGCCAGCTGAAGCTTGATTGGTTTTTTCAGCTATTTTTTCTTGTAAATTGGAAACAGCACCAGAAAAAGATGTCACTTTTCCTGTTGACTTTTGCACCCTCTGCGTCAGCAAAAAACCAACCACCGTGCCTGTAACTAACACCGCCACAATAATAACCCCAATTTTAATCACATTTTCTTTTGTCATTTTTTTATTTTTAAGATTATATTCATATTTTACGCCACCCTATGAAATAGTCAATTTATGCATTAAAAATATGCATTCAGCTCCACATTCAAGTTAAACGCACACACTTATTTTTTCCAGCGTCTCTAAAAAAAACAATAAAAAGTCCACCATAGACGCGACCGCGTCTATGGTGGTCTTTTTATTGTTTTAGCCAGAAT
>JBAXHR010000121.1:0-3459 GCA_037138835.1 Candidatus Moraniibacteriota bacterium
GTTTGGTTGTGTTCAAAATTATTTTTATGGGGTAAAATGGAGCAATACATTCGAACATATAAACATATGATCATTTAAACATTTAAACATATAATCATTTAATCATTTAAGCATGTATTCATTTAAGCATGTATTCAAGTGATGCTTAGATGTCAATGCATTTGGATGTTTAGATGTTCGTATGTTTAGATGTTAGAATGTTTAGATGTTTGTATGATTTTTTAGATGTTTAGCAATTCATCAAGTTGTTTGTCGATGTCTTTGCTGGTTTCTTTTTTGATTTCTTTGGCAACTTCCTTGGCTACAGCAGTAGCCTGAGTTTCTTCTGCAGTAGTTGGCTTAATTGCTGGTTTGATTTCCGCTACAACCTCTTTAATTTCAGCTACTTTTGCAACTACGGGGGCAGGGGTAGCGACTCTTGCAATCGGTTTGACATATGGGCGAGGAGTGTCTCTTCTTTCTGTCCGTTGTTGTGGTCTGCCTGTTTCAGGTCGTTGGGTTTTCATTTCTTGAGCTTTGCGACGATCCTTGGCGCCAAGGTCTGGCAAGTCATCAGTTTTGACAATCAAGAAGCGCAGCACATCATTGGTCAAATTCAATTTATTGTTGATGGCAGCGATGCCGAATTCTCTTTCGCCATTTTTTTCATCTGCCCAAAAATCAATATCTTCCAATTCAAAACGACGGGTGACATAAGTCCCTTTGTTTTGGTGCTTGATTTCATAAGCGAGTTTTCTTTTTTCGGTTAGTTCTGGTTCAAGAAGCTTTGCTCCTTCTGCCGTTAACATTTCATTTACTGACTTTCGAATTTCATCGAGAGTCCCTTCTTGGCGTTGGCCAACGAGGTAGAACAGTTCGTACTGCATAATTAATTTCACGAATCAACCCGAATGTTTTCTCAAATTATCTCGAATGAATTCGTGATTATTGGTGAGTAAATTAGTGTGGATTAGTGATTTATTTAATAAAAATGCCACCAAACAAGAAAAGCCCTGCTTCGGTGGAAGTGCTCTGGCTTATCCTTTATTAGCCTAAAATAAGGCAAAAGGCGAGTCAGACTGGGTCTTTTCTGATTGTTTTTCTATTGTAGCACAGGATTTTAAGGAAGTCAACCGAAAATCATATAATCATATAATCATTTAAACATACTAACATCTAAACATCTAAACATGCTAACATTTAAACATCTAAACATAAATCTATAGTTTTGCTTACATGCTTAAATGCTTAAATGATTACATGATTAAGTGTTCGCATGATTAAATGATTATATGCTTGTATGTTAAAATGCCCCTTCGCTTGATTGATTTTAGTTTTCTTGTTAAGCTGAAAACATAGTGAGGTAGGTCACTTTTAATTTTATAAATAAGAAAAAAGTATGTCACACCCAAGCAAGGAGAGGACTTTTGTAATTCTCAAGCCGGATGCAATTCAGCGGAATTTCATCGGGGAGATTGTTTCTCGTTTTGAAAGAGCAGGTTTGAAAATCACGGCAATGAAAATGTTTGTTCCGGAAGCTGAAAAATGTTGGGCTCACTACAACAAAGATGAGGCATGGTTTCAACGAAAAGGTGAAACGATCGTGAAAAGCCTTCAAGAGAATAATATGCCAGTTGAAAAAGAGGCGATTGAATATGGGCGAGATATTATCGGACAATTGGCGACTTTTTTGACTGCGGGACCAGTTGTGGCTTTGGTAATTGAGGGCAATCAAGCAGTGGGGATTGTGACGAAATTGGTGGGCGGCACTGAGCCACTTACTTCTGACATTGGAACCATTCGGGGTGATTTGACTTTGGATTCCTATGAATTGGCTGGCATTGACGGGCGCGCTGTGCGAAATTTGATTCATTGCAGCGACAAGCCCGAAGAAGCTGAAAGAGAAATCAAGCTTTGGCTCAAGGAGGATGAAATCATCAAATATCGCTCCATTTCTGAACAAATGCTTTATGATGTAAATTTGGATGGGATTCTGGAATAACTTCTTCTTCGTCATTGCGAGCCTGCAGGCAGGCGTGGCAATCCAGGGCTGTGCTCCACTCTTTATTTTCCACTCCGCCCAGGGCGGATCGCGATGACAAAGTTTTTTTGTTCACCGGCATACTAGGTGTAGAATGCAAAAAAATCGGCCACTGGGTCGATTTTTTGTTTTGCTTTTTGGTGTCAAAATTGGTATGCTAAAGGTACTATGAAAAACTTTTTGAAAAAACTATTGCTTGTTTTGCTGGAGCTGGCTGTCATTGCTGGAGTCTTGTGGTTTATTGCGGAAAAAAGGGGTATCAGAAATTTTTCTCAAATTGTCTTGGCGCCAGAAATTCAAGAAGTGGCGCAAGTTGATTTGCAGGAAGCTCCTCAAGTTTTTCCTGAAGTTGAGCAGACAGAAACCATCCAGCAAGCAGGAAACAAAAAATTTGTTTGGAATTTCAAAGGGGTGAAATATGAGCTTGCACTGAATTTGGATCAGGCCATCTATGCCTATTATCAAAAACAGCCGAGGCAATTTTCCTATCAAGGAAAACTCCCAGAAAATTGGGAGGAAACTTATTATGGAATGTTTTTGAAAATTAATCAGAAAGATCAGACGATTTCACAGTTGGTGACAAATTTGAGAGAGCTTGGCAGTCGACACAAATTGAACGATGATCAAATTGTGGAATTGGCAGTGGCTTTTGTGCAGGCAATTGCCTATGATGATTCAAAAGCCAACAATATTTTGGCAAAAACAGGGGAGGAAAAAATGCTTTATCCTTTTGAAACTCTTTTTGAGCAAAAAGGTGTTTGCAGTGACAAGAGCTTGTTGACCATCGCAATTTTGCGAGAAATGGGCTATGGCGTCGCCATTTTTGCTTATGAATCTGAAAATCACATGGCAGTTGGCGTGCAATGTCCAAAGGTCGATTCAACTTATGGGAGTGGCTATTGCTATATTGAAACCACCAGCAAGGGGCACAAGATTGGTTTCATTCCGCAAATTGATGCACGCAGTAGCAAAACCGTGGAAGTTGCCGAGCTTGCAACTTTTGAGCAGGAAAATCAACAGCAGGCAAATTTGCAAGAGCTGGGAAAAATGACAATGCATCAAGCTACTGTTGGTAAGCAGTATACAGGGATTGCAGTCAACAAAAAAATCAAAGTGGAACTCGATGATTTGAAAGTGCAAATGAGAAATTTGAAAACCCAACTAGCTAGGCAGAAAAATAAGATCAATCAAGAAATTTCGCAATTGGAAGCTCAAAAAAAACAAATAGCTGAACTAAGCAGTGTGCTGAATCCTGGCAAATATTCAAGGAGTGTGAGCGAGTATAATGATTTGTTGAGTGAATATAAGAAAAATCTCAAAAATTACAACCAAGCCATCGAGCTTTACAATCAAACCGTGGCAAGGTATAACAAGTTAATCAAGCCCTAGATTCGCATTTGAATCCGAACACATATTGATAGCATGTGAGCGAATCAAAT
>JBAXHR010000122.1:0-3457 GCA_037138835.1 Candidatus Moraniibacteriota bacterium
ATTTAAACCTGCCAACCTAATCCTATCTATGGAATTTCCCGATGCCACGCTTTTATCAAACTCAATCCGGTATTCTTTTGCCAAGCTAGAACTAGCCCTGCACCAACTCCCACCATTTCCGAGTTGAAGTTCTTTATATTTACCGATGAATTCTGATATCGAAACCCAGCGACTTATGCCTTTTTTATCGGGCATTGCGAGTTCCAAAAATAATTCCTTTTTTGTCATACTGAAATTTATTTCTTAAAAATAAAAATATATTCATGTTTAAAAATATAATAATCACTTGATAACGCCCTATAGCGCCAAATGCCTTCCTTGTTTTGCTTGGCGCGATTACCTTCCATATTCTTTATTATAACACTCTTTAAAGTTAAACCCAATTTTTGAGCTTCATTCATGCAATAAAATCCAAGGGGAATCCACTTGCCGGCAGTGTATTTATCGCCAATCACAATTGCCAAATATCTACCATCCTCTAAAATTGAAATTGTATTTTTCAAAACTAAAGCGAAACGACTCAAAAAATCTTTCAAAGATTTTGAGTTTGATAAATCATCCTCCAAATTACTAAATTTTACAATATCCGCATAAGGTGGATGCAGAATTGCCAAGCTAATTCTTTCTTTCTTCTGTTTTTTTAGAACCTTGCCTATCTCCTCAAAAGTAGAAATTTTTGTACTATCCCCAACAATTATTTCAGAAAAATATTCTTTATTATCAACTTTTAATTTTAATTGTTCAACCAAATTTTCTTGTATCTCCACACCAATAAAATGCCTGCCTAGCGTTTCGGCTTCGTACGCGGTTGTTCCACTTCCGACAAATGGGTCAAAAACAACTTCATTTTTCTTGGTATATCTTGAAATTAACTGCCGTGGTATTTGCGGAACAAAATTTCCGTGATAAAAATTGCTATGTTTTCCTGTTTTATCTCTTTCTTGAATAAGCCAAAGACTATCAGTCCAAATTTCTGACTGCTTCCAATTTTTCAAATCAAGATCATTAAAACTTGGCATATTTATATTTATTATTGTTTCTTGATTTATTGATTATTTTTTTATGGATGTCTCCCCATGCCAAAAATTGCGATAATCACCCCGAGTAGCGCGGTGACGATGGTGAAAATCCAGGTGCGCATCACAATTTTGGATTCTGGCCAGCCAAGTGCTTCAAAATGATGATGCAGTGGCGCCGCCAGAAAAACTTTCCGGTGAAAAAATTTCTTGCTGGTCAATTGCAAAACCACACTGCCTGATTCCAGCAGATATACAAACACAATCAGAAAAAGCACCAAGGCTGAGTTGGTCAGCATTGCCACCACGCCCAAGGTCGTGCCCAGTGCAATAGCTCCCGTGTCTCCCATCATAAAGCGCGCTGGCGCAATGTTAAACCACAAGAAAGCCAACAGCGTGCCTGCCATCGCGGCGCAAAAAGCCGCCAAATCAATTTTATTTTCCACAAAAGCAATCACCGCAAAAGAGAAAAAAGCAAAAAGCAACACTCCGCCATTGAGCCCATCCAAGCCGTCGGTTTCATTGGAAGAAATCGCCGCAAATAAAATCACAAAAATGAAAAGCGGAATGTACCAAAGTCCAATGTTGAAATCACCAACTGCTGGAATATGTAGCACATCCCAACCCAATTTGAAATAAAACCACCAACCGCCAGCTGCCGCAATCACAAACAACCAACCAAAACGCATCAAAAATCTCATTCCGCCACCTTTGTTTTTTCCGCAACCCCGCACGCTCAGCACATCATCGAAAAGACCCAAAATCCCGGCCGTAACAAGCACAAAAAGCGGGAGCCAGACTTGCTTGCGACTGAAAAAGTCAAGCCTTGCAATGAAATTAGTGTCCCACATTTTCGCAATCGACGGAAAAACAAAATGTGAAGCCAAAACCAAAATCAACATTGAAAACCACATAATCACTCCGCCCATTGTTGGTGTGCCAGCTTTGTGCGCATGCAATTGACTGACAAAATTCAACTTCTCACCATTGACATCATTGCTTTTGATTTTGATGCCAATTTTGTATTTGTACAAAATATGTGTCCACAAGGGAATAATCGAAAAAGCCAACACAAAAGCCAAAATTCCCGTCAAAAGAATTTTGAAAACATTCACCACATCTGGAATTGTTTGAACTTGAGCAAATTGCATATATGCAAATAAATCGCTAATCAACTCCGATCTATTCTCGAATTATCTCGAATAAATTCGCGTTAATTGGGGATTTTGTTTAAGAAAATTCGTGATTATTCGTGACCCGACTTACTGCCATTGATATGAATCAAATGTCCAATTTGCCATTGATTTGATATCTTGCCAGCGTTGGTTGTCATCCAAAACTACCCCAATGATCCGATGTTTCTCCGTATGGTCAGTCACAATTGCCAGCAAAGAATATCCCGCCAATGGAGTATACCCCGTTTTTGTGCCAATCAAATTCAAAGCTTGGTTTTTCTGATCCAAATATTTATCCGTATTTAAAATGGTATGTTTTATTTTCCCATCCAAAGAAGTAATTTCAAAATTACTCGGCGTGCGCGCAATTTTCCAAATCGTGTCAAAGCGCAGAGAATAAGCTGCAATACGCGCAATATCATAAGCTGAAGAATAGCAATTTTTCGTAGCCTCCTCATCATCCAAATCCAAACCTGAAGCTGTGCAAAAATTTGTATCCGAAAGCCCAAGTTCTTTGGCCTTGGCATTCATAAGCTCGACAAAAGCATCTTGCGAACCAGCGATATGCTTGCTCAAAGCAATCGCCGCATCATTGGCGCTATTCATCAACATCGCTTCCAACAAACTTCGCGCCGAAATTTCCTCCCCAATTTTCAATCTTTGCGTGGTGCAATTGCCACTGGTCAAGCAACCAATTTTCGTACCGTCTGCCAAAAATGCTTCCTGATCGACAATCACTTTCTCATCCAAATCTTTGATTTTTTCCAACACCAAAATTGCCGTCATCACCTTGGTCAAAGATGCAATCTGCCTGTGATCGCGCCCACCGTCATAGTGCAAAATTGTGCCTGTGTCAGCATCAATCACCACCGAGGCATGAGCGTTTGTCACCACCAAATCTCGCACGCCCTCCTTGCGCACTGGTTGATACTGTGGATTGTCAACAGCTTGCGCTTTCAACTTTTCCACTTTTCTTGGTGCCACCTTCGCCTCTTCAACCACCCCACTAGCCAAACTTTTTTCCACTTCCACTGCTTTTGCCTGCACATCGCCACCACTAACCATTCCATTTTGCAAAAGCAACATGGAATTCAGTGGAAAAAAAACTGTCATCAAAATAATTGAGAAAATAGACATTAAAATTATACAAAAAAATAAGGATGTCTTAAAACTTTGAAGAATAAATTTTTTGAAAAATATATTGCTCGAGCAAATTTTTACGAGCTTGTTTGCTTTGGGGGACTTATGAGCGAGAGCGAGTACTGA
>JBAXHR010000123.1:0-3407 GCA_037138835.1 Candidatus Moraniibacteriota bacterium
GCGGGCGGAAGGGGAGAGAACACTCATAATGCTGCGCAAAGCGATGCCATCAACTTTCAAAACCGCTTCCCATTTGTCGAGCGGTTCCAGAATGTCTCGCAGTTGTGCTTGATCATATTTGTAAGTTTTGCGAATAGTTTGAGCGATGATGCCTTCATCGGAAAAAACTCGGTCAACGCCTTCTTGATCCATATACTGCGTGATTTTTTCTTGGAGCTCAGCCAGTTGATATTTGGTTGAAGTGATGGCGGACTTGAGATTGATGTAATCGCTAATCGCAGCGTTGACCTCCTCGCTGTCAATTTTTCTTTCTTCCTTGAATTTGTGTTTCCACATCGGGCAGAATTTTTGAAAGCCACACCAATCGCAAAGAGGCGTCACATTTGGCTCAAATTTTGCTTCCTCAATGGCGGCAATTGTCTCCAAAAAAAGTTTTTTGGCATTTTCCAATTGCTCGCGGGTTCGGGTGGAAGAAAGTTTGACGCCGTGCTTGAGATAATAAAGACTCACGGTGATTTTGTCCAAGCGTTCAATTTCCTTGGGATAGCGAGCTAGAAAGGCATTGAGATAAACCGAAAGTTGCAAATCATTGTCCACTTTTTCCTGAGAAGGCATTTTCTTGGTGGTTTTATAGTCGATAATTTCATAGCCATCTTCAGTTTTGTCGATGCGGTCAATGATGCCCGAAATAATATGTTTACTTGCCCCGTGGTCATCAGCGGATGACTTTACGGGGTTACCTCCTATCTCAATGGCAAAGCGACTTTCCAGATCAACCACGATTGACGCCGAGGGGTCATTTTTTTTGTAATAATCTTGGATCATCGCCACGCCTTGTGAAAAAGCACTGCGTTCTTCCAATTCATTTTCAAAAACATCACTGTTCCAGCCTGCGGAAAAATGCGCCAAAGCTTCTTCCAATTTGGGCGCAATCAAGCTCGGCGTGTGGATGAATTTCATGGTGCCGTGCACCAGCGTCCCAAAAACCGCTTCTTTGGATTTGGGTTCTTTGATTTTGTCGATATTTTGAAATTTGTATTTCAAGCTACAATTTTGGTAGGTATTAAAGGCAGAATAGGAGATACGCATAGAATTAGCTTTTAGGAATTAGGAAATTAAAAGTTCGCAAAGTCATTATGATAACATTTGCGTCATCGCGAGTATTTCTGTACTCGGAAATGCGTGCTTGCCATATCATCGGATGATATATGGGCGATCCAGAGAGGAGCATTGCCCTGGATTGCTTCGTTCGCCTGCTGGCGGACTCGCAAAGACGATATTGGCATTCTTAGTATATCAAATTTATCCCAATAAAACCATCAACTTCGACGCTCCTTGATTGAATGCTTGAATGTTTAAATGCTTCCATGATTTTGCCCTTGACGAATTTTGGGGTGGTGATATGATGAATGTATACTAATTTAGTAGGGATTAACAATCTAATCAAATCCTGCGACTCATTCGTCTGCTGACGAATTTGCTCAGGACGAATGATAAATCATGCGATTTTCAACCAAAGCCGAATATGGGCTCAAGGCCATTGTCAATTTGGCGCAGTGCTTTCCTGAGCAAAAAACCATCAAGGAAATTGCCAGCCAGGAAAATATTTCTCAAAAATATTTGGAACGCCTGTTGGGAACTTTGCGCGATGGCAATGTGATTGATTCGGTCAAAGGCAAGAATGGGGGATACACCCTAGCTAGAGACCCCAAGAGAATTACCGCAGGTGAAATTATTGAAATTTTGGACGGTTCAATTTCGCCGATGCGCTGTGTGGGAAATTTTTGTGCGATGGAGAAAAAATGTCCTTCCAGTGTGGTTTGGCAAAAGCTCGGCGTGCAAATTCAAAAGACTCTGCACGGGATTAAATTGAGTGAGTTAATCAAATAAAATCAAATAGTTTAAATGTTTTAAGTTGTCATTCCGAGTGGAGCGAGTCCGACTATAAGGAGGATGAGTGAAATCGAGGAATCTGGGCGCAGATCCCTGCCTGCCGGTAGGCAAGTTTCGACTTCGTTTCTCCTGCCTTAGGCAGGAGAAACTACGCTCAAGATGACAGTATAATATAACCTATGAAAAAAATATATTTGGATTACGCCGCCACAACTCCTGTGGATAAAAAAGTTTTGGAAGCGATGCTCCCATATTTCTGCGAGAATTTTGGCAATGCAATGAGTGTGCATAGTTTTGGACAGCAAGCCCAAGAAGCAGTTGACGAAGCTCGTGCCAAGGCGGCCTTGTTTTTCCGTGCCAATTCTTCGGAAATCATTTTCACTTCCGGGGCAACTGAAAGCAATAATTTGGTCGTCAAAGGCAGTCTGCGTTCCTTCAATTCCATCGCCAGAAAACCTGAGGAAAAACCGCATCTCATCACCACTGCCTTTGAACATCATTGCGTTTTGGACGCTTGCAAATTTGCCCAAAAAGATGGCTTGGCAGAAGTTACATTTGTTGCCCCAAACAAAGAAGGCTTGATTTCCGTAAAGGATATTGAAAAAGCCATCAAACCCAACACTATTTTGATTTTGGTGATGTATGTGAACAACGAAATTGGCACTGTCCAGCCGATTGCCGAAATTGGAAAATTGCTCAAAAAAATCAACGCTCAGCGTGCGCAGGAAAAATTGCCTCGCATTTCTTTTCACACGGACGCCACACAAGCCATCAACTATTTCAACTGCGAAGTGGATGAACTTGGGGTGGATTTGCTTTCAATGTCAGCGCACAAAATTTATGGGCCCAAAGGCGTTGGTTTGCTCTATGTTCGCAAAGGCACGCCCATCAAACGCATTCAAGATGGGGGAGACCAGGAATATAAAATGCGCGCTGGCACGCACAATGTGCCAGGAATTGTGGGACTCGGTGAGGCTATCAATGCCATCAAAACTCCTGCCACCCTCAAAAAAATCAAAGAAATGATTGCACTCAGGGATTATCTGGTCAAGCGCGTGCTCAAAGAAATTCCCAAGGCTTATCTAAATGGCTCAAAAGAAAAAAGATCACCGAATAATGCCAATTTTCGTTTTGATGATGTGGAAGGGGAGGGCTTGATTTTGTCTTTGGATTTGGATGGCATTGCAGGTTCAACTGGCTCAGCCTGCTCTTCTGGTGCGCTGGATCCATCCCATGTACTGCTTTCCCTGGGACTCAAGCATGAACAAGCGCACGGCAGTTTGCGTTTGACGCTTGGCAAGCACACTACCAAAAAAGAATTGGATTTTGCAATTGAAAAAATTAAAGAAGTTGTCAAACGCTTACGCAAGATATCAGGCAATGTGATGGCAGACTTCCGCTAACTTAAATGCGAATGGTCGCGAATATACTTCCAAATGTTTGCGAATACAGTTGAAGCAAATGCGAATGGTCGCGAATATACTTCCAAATGTTTGCGAATACAGTTGAAGCAA
>JBAXHR010000124.1:0-3375 GCA_037138835.1 Candidatus Moraniibacteriota bacterium
TTGTGAATCAATAATACAATTGCACCCAATCCAACAACAACCTCATCCCCAACCTGCACCAAAAAAAACTCGTTGTAAAAAAGGAACGCGTAGAAATAAGAAAACTGGAAATTGTGAACCCACTAATAAGGGAACTTCAAAAAAAAGTGAAACAAAAAACACTATTACAAATATTGCTATTTTCTGCTTGTTTATTTTTTTATTTTTTTTCATTTCTTTTATTTTAATTTTTCTCTTTTTCAAAAAGCGTTTCCGGCATCACCGCAAAAACTATCCCTGTTAGTAATAATAATCCGCCAGCAGTTAATATCAAGCGAAACAAAAATATCAAATTTTCTGGCAAATGCGTAATTAAACTAGCAAAACCACCTTGTATATTTTTGTTTGCGCTCACTTGTGCTGGCGCCAACACATTAATCTGAATATTAGCCTCTTGCATTTCTTCTACTATTGACTCCTCTGGCGCAATATTCCAATTTTTCAAAAGAGCCTTACGCAAATTATTAATTTCAACCTCAGAACCTGCTTTATATGAAGCAGTAAGATTTACATTATAACTCAAGCCTTCCATTTTATCAATTGGAAAGGTAATCTCTCTTTGATTGGCCCACTCATATCGCTCCTGCCCATCAATTATCCAAGCAATCTCAGAACTACCACTAAAACCAGCAACCACTCTCGCAATACTTCCCTCCTGAGTCTCATAAACTAAATCACTATAATCAGGATAGCGATTCCCATTTAAATCTTTATAGTAACCCAATAATTTTGGCCAAACTGTATTTGTGTCTCCACTGCTAATCATGATTTCCGTTCCCGTGATAACAAAATGTCGACTTACCTCAATGGTTTCATTGGTTTTATTATTCAAGGCAGTGGCAACAATATCCACCGCTTCTCCAATATTACCAAGCACTGGAAAGAAAAGCTTATTTCCGCCACTGACACATTGTGAAGAAACCCCACTATCACAATTCGCCTCATTTCCGTTAATTTTCCAAGTAAAGTTAGTCAATTTATTATCAGCATTTGGAACTTCCACCCCTATAATTTCATTTTTTGTCACAAAACATCTTGTTTTATCAACAGCACCACTACACATTTCTGAATTCTTCGCATCATCCATAGACAACATGCCAGCGCTATTGGCAATTACTGGATACCTTAATAATTCATTTTGTTGAGCTCTCACTTTTACAATTAAATAACCATCCGTATTTTGATTACCATCTATTGCTGTTGCAGTTATTTTAGTTTTCACTTTCAAATAAAAAGTTCCATCATAACTTCCGGTTATGTTATTTTCTATCAAAGCCTCACTTAAATTCAAATTAATTACCAATTTATCCCTTCCCATTCCAACAATATCCACCGCAGAAAAAGAAAGATTCTTCACTAACTCAGTTGTAATGTCTTTCCAGTTAGTTGTCTCTGTTGGCATAGTTGAGCCATCACGACTCAATTGAACTGTCCATTTATACAACAAATTTTCATAATCCTGCACATTCATACTTGCTGTAGAGATAGTCAAAATATCCCCTCGCCCATCAGGATCATTAACAGGGTTAAGTGGCTCACTTACAAGTTGAACATTTAATTTTGAGCTCGAACCTTCATTATCCCGCGGATCAAGCAAATTTTCCTCCAAACAATCATTTAAATCCAGTTGAGCAGTTAAGATTCCATAATTACCCTCTATATAAAAACCCCTAGTATTCTCAGAAGAATTCTGATTAGTTAAAGTATTGTTTTTTTCCAATTCATCCAACACCTTACAAGTTCCATTGGAAAAAGCCCATGTGCGCTGATAAGCTGAATCCTCGTGTTGAGTTGGCTCAGTACTTTCACCCTCCACTGCAACCCCCACCTCATCCCCAGTAGTATACACCCATTGAAAAGTATTTACCCCTAAACCCACAGCTCGTTGCTCATCCTTACCCAAGCCAAGCGTTGCTACTTTCGTAGGATCAGCACCCCAAAAAGCCTTTTCTGCCACATTAAATTCTCCATCTCCAATTACTGCTTGTTTTCCATTGTCTGTTTTCACACTTTTAGGTAAAACTGGAAAAAGATGTTTGCATAAATTGGCTCCTTTTTGAAAACTACAAATTGGCTTCAAGGTACTATCTCCCGCAATTAAGCCTGCTTTTAAAACATCACATTTCTCAGCACTTTGACCAAATAAGGGGTTCGTATTTGTCAAAAACAAACCAGCATTCACAGTGTCTTGTTTTGCCACCGCACTACACATCTTATTATTAAAAGTATCATCCACCCCAACACTTGTGCCTAATTTTGTGCCAACCACCACACCTAAAGTTGCACTAGAATTATTTTCATACTCCATATTACTACTTAGCGCTGGAGAACTACTGTCATTTTTCACACAAAGTGGCAGATTATTCTGATCCTCACAAGCCACCACTGCCTTAAAGTTTTTTAAAGCAATGTCATCCTCGACCTTACAAAATGCATCTGCATGATCACTTCTCTCAGAAGCAACCCCACAAGCATTAAAAGTTTCCTGATAATCCGCATTTATCACATTAAAAACATCACAATTTACTGTTTGGTTTGAAACACAAGCACGATGATAACCCTCAGTGCAAGTTTCCGTGAAATCACTGATTGTTTTTCGCAACTCATAAACTTGCCCTGAAACTGGAGCTTGCACATAACAATTAGCCACATCATCACTTTCCGTGTTTTCTTGGTATAATTCACCACCACTATCCCGTAGAAAACCATTGCGCCAACCAATGTCAAGTGAACCTTTTTTTTGATCAACTCCAGGAGTGACCACAAAACCAGAATCATCACTTCCAATGCCCTGCAATTTATCATAATCAACCCCCGTTTTATCAAAAAAACCCGATACAATAAGCCTAGTAGCTGCAATCTTCCAATCATTTTCATTTATCTTATTATTTCCATCCAAATCACAAGTATTATTATCACCTACGGAATCATCTTTTTCGCACCCTTTTCTTTTTAAATACCAAGTAAAGTATAACTTACTTGGATCAGAGGCGTTATTAAAATAACCAGGTGTGGCTGTGGCAACCATTCTCCCGCCAGGTTGATTAATTTCAGAAGAATCAAAAAAAACAGTCACGGTTGGGTTTTGGGTTTTATTATTTGCGCCAGTTAGTTGATTGTCCGCACTATTAATGGGAGCTGAACCTAAAACATCAACCAAGGTATCAGGAATTGTAAGTGTTGCTGCTTTTCCAGAAAAGGGCATTATCTCAATTAAAACAAAAATAAACAACACAAATAGTGAAAATATTTTTTTGTTTTTCTCTTTTTTTTGCATAAATTTACATTTAAACTCTTGTTTTAAATTTTCCCCAAAACTCGCCCAATAATCAACAC
>JBAXHR010000125.1:0-3302 GCA_037138835.1 Candidatus Moraniibacteriota bacterium
CATTTAAGCATCTAATCATTTAAGCATCTAATCATTTAAGCATCTAATCATTTAAACATTTGAACATTTAAGCATTTAAACATCTAATCATGTAAACAAGTTCAGAAAAGGCAATTAATGGCATTTTATCTAAATTTGTTTATGTTTTTATGCTTTTATGTTTTTATGGTTGAATGATTATATGATTATATGAACCCAGTTTACCACTCTTTATGGGCTTTGACAAAATAGCTTGGTTGCGCTAGCATAGAAGTAGGGATAAATTAGTAACATTTGACCGCTGAGGCTTGATAAATTAACACATTTTTGCTCTATTAAAGGACTTTTGTATTAAAATGAAAATAACAAACAATTTGCCAAAATCAATGTTTGATTTTTCTTTAGTTAAGGCCTAAAAGCTTTTTTTTGAGTGTGTTTCTTTGCTTGTCCTAGTCGGCAACCTTAATATGAATATCGTAATTTTTAGTCTTGGCGCGATGGTAGCCGGTTTTTTGCTGGGCTATTTTGTGCGTCAAACGCTAGCGCGTAAGCGCTTGGACAGTGCGGAAGGTAAAGTTGAAAAAATGCTGGAAGATGCTGAGAAAAAATCTCAAGATGCAGTTTTGACAGCCAAAAAACAAGCCGTGGAAATTCTCGAGCAAGCCAAAAAGAAAGAGGATGAGCGCGAACAGCAATTGATTCGCAGTGAACAACGCCTTGAGAAAAAAGAGGTGACTATTGATCAAAAAACTGAGGAACTTGAACAAGGCAAAAAATTGTTGGAGCAAAAAGTTGAGGAAGTTCGCAGTATTAGAAAGCAATCTGAAGATACAAGGCAACAAGAATTGGAAAGATTGGAAAAAATTGCCGGACTTTCCAAGGATCAGGCCAGGAGCGTGCTGTTGCAATTGACTGAGGAAGAAAGCAGGGTTGAATTGGCTGAAAGAATGGCCAAAATTCAAAGGCAAGGCAATGAGGAAATTGAAAAGCGCGCCAAAAATTTGATGACTAGCGTGATTCAAAAATATGCTGGTTCACATAGCGCTGAAATAGTAACCTCAACGGTGGCTATTCCTTCTGATGAAGTCAAGGGTCGCATTATTGGGCGGGAAGGTCGCAATATTAAAGCTTTGGAAAAATTGACAGGGGTGGAAATTATCGTGGATGATACCCCGGAAGCCGTGGTGATTTCTGGTTTTGATCCAGTGCGGCGTGAAATTGCCAGGATTACTTTGGAAAAATTGATTGGGGATGGGCGCATTCATCCAACCCGCATTGAGGAAGCATATGAATTTGCCAAAAAAGAGATTGACAATAAAATAAAGGAGGGCGGTGAGGCAGCGGCTTATGATTTGGGAATTGCGGGGCTTGATCCAAAATTAATTTATCTATTGGGGCGACTTCGTTATCGAACTAGTTTTGGGCAAAATGTTTTGTTGCATTCTTTGGAAGTGGCGCATCTTTCGGGCGCTTTGGCAGCGGAACTTGGCGCGGATGTGACTGTGGCCAAAAAAGCAGGCTTGCTTCATGATATTGGCAAATCTGTGGATCATGAAATTCAAGGCACTCACATTGAAATTGGCATCAAAATTTTGGAGAAATTCAAAATGTCAAAAGAAATTATTGATGCGATGAAATCTCATCATGAGGATTATCCTTTTGAGACTCCAGAATCTTTCATCGTGGCAGCTGCTGATGCAATTTCCGCCAGTCGTCCAGGGGCACGCAAAGACACTTTGGAAAAATATCTCAAGCGCTTGGAAGAGCTGGAAGACACTGCCAATTCTTTCCCTGGCGTGGAACGCACTTATGCCATTCAGGCTGGGCGCGAAATTCGCGTGTTTGTCAAGCCTGAAGAAGTGGATGATCTTGGGGCACTGAAATTGGCACGAGAAATCGCTGACAAAATTGAACAAGATTTGAAATATCCTGGTGAAATCCGCGTCAATGTTTTGCGCGAAACCAGAAGCGTGGAATATGCACGCTAAAATCAAATCATTTAATCATATAAACATTTAAACATCTAAGCATTTAAGCTTCTAAGCATCCAAACAGCTGAGTATTTAAAAAACTAAACCCGTAAGGGTTTAGTTTTTTTTGTGCATATTTTTTGGTTATTGTTTCTTGATTTTTAGTTATTGGCTACAAGGTTTCCCACATATATTCAAAAAACAACTTGTGCATTTGATAGATATTCTTATCTTCAATAATGATGGCAATTTGATTGCCTTTTTCCATGGTTTGGTATGAAACTTTGTTGGCATAAATCTGCATATCAGTCTTGAAAGGATAATACTGCTGTTTGATGAACTTTACTTGAGTGATCTCACTGTTGAAATTTTCAAAAAATTTGCGATTATCCTCACTATCTGAAACGATAATTTTCTTTTTAACTTTCAATTGTTCTCTTTTTTTCACATAAGCATCATTAATTTCTTTGATATTCTCATTGGTTGATTTCACATCAGCAAAAGTATAAATTTCCGTGTTTGATTTGAGGGTGTCAAAAAGCGCCACCTGAATCCCGGCTTCCCCTTCCAGAAACTTGACCCCTGGCTTGTTGCTCGCCAAATTGTAAGCTGAAACAATTTCAGGCAAATTTTCAAGGAAATCTCGCTTTTCTTTTTTGACTTTCTTTTCCCTTTCTTCAAAAAATTCTTCCAATTTGGAAGGGTGCTCTGCCCGAAAGCGGGCAACTTGACCACCTTGCTCAATTTTTTCCACCAGTTTCAGAGCCAAAAGTTCTTCCAAAGCTTTGTACACCACTCCTCTGGCAAGAGCGGTTCCTTTGACGATATCAATTGCCTTAGCCTGGCCATTGCCAAGCAAAAAATTCAAAGTTTCGGCTTGAATCTGGGAAAGTCCAGCATTAAGGAGTTGTTGGGTGTACATAGGAGTGCAGAATTGATGGTTGTTTATTGGGTTAATTATGCTTTAGCTCAGCATTTTTTGTGTCATTCCCGCGTAGGCGGGAATCCAGGGTTTTGCAATGCGATTTCTGTTGTTGTTGAAAATAGTTGTAAGTTTCGGTGTTGTGATTTAAATCCTGGATTCCGGATCAAGTCCGGAATGACAAGTTAAAATATTAAGTTTGTATCCTAAGTATAGCAAACTATTTTGAAAATGTCAATTTTAAATTGACAGTCTTTTGACAAGAAAAAAGCAAAATATCACCTATGCTTAGGTAAAAAATGACAAAAATTGAAATATTGTGCCAAATCTATTGACATTTTGTCTTTTTTAGTATATACTGTTTGGTTAGGCTAAGACCTACCCGACGGGCTCAATCCGAACACCCAAATACTCATTTATAAGAGCCAAAT
>JBAXHR010000126.1:0-3282 GCA_037138835.1 Candidatus Moraniibacteriota bacterium
TGCTATCTATATGTGTTCGGATTCAAATGCGAATCTAGGTCATTTTTAAAATAAACAGAAATGTTTCAAGCAAAAAAAATAAATCACAGCAAAAAAGAAGCCAAAAAGGAAAACCCGAAAGGTTCAATCTTGGCTTTTTCGCTGATAATTCTGTCGATGATGTTTACTATTGCAATAGGTATTGTTTCGACAGGGGTAGCTGAACGAAAAAGTGTTAGCGCAACCCAATCCTCAGTGCAAGCTTATCAAGTTGCGGATAGTGGGGTACAAATAGCGCTCAAGAAAATAAATACCGCAGTGAAAAAGTTAGATTTAAATGATCGAAAAGTGAGTGCTGCTTTCTCGGATTGTAACTTGGTAAATCTTGGAGAAGTAGGCGCTGGAAGTTATGATTTGTCTTTTTTCGATGCTGATGGTGTACAAGTTGGATGCGATGGGTATGTTTATGATATTGCACGAATTAAATCGACTGGGAAATACAAAGACACCGCCCGCGCGGTGAATGTGGCAGTGGAAATTCCTCCTTTCGCTTGGTGGAAACTGGATGAAGACAGTGATGCAATAGCAGCTGATTCAAGTGGAAATAAAAATAATTTGACATGGAGCGGAACTGGTACTTCTCATTGGGTATTAGGGAAAAGCGGACAAGCAGGAAAGTTTAATGGAACCGATGATTACATAGCTAACACCGCTGTTTCAAGTATGCCTATAAATACCTTAACCTTGGCTGCTTGGGTTAAAACCAGCGATGTTACTAAGGATAAATATATTATCGCAGTCGGTCGTGACATAGGTGGCGCTACTGGAGGCATGGCGCTTTTATTCCAGGGAAACTTGCTTGGTGGCGGTAAGTTCAATTTTGAATTAGGCTCTGGTGTCGGGCGGGTTCAAAGTGGAATCATTCCAGTTGTGAACACTTGGTATCATGTTGAAGCAACGGCGGATGGAAATAAAACAAAAATATATATTAATGGGGTCTTGGCAGGGACTGAAAGTCAGGATGCTGGCATTATTGCTGATAGCCCAGGGGTGGCGATAGGAACCATGCTGAGTGGCTCAACGCCTCCAACTCCAGGAAACTATTTTTTTCAGGGTCAAATTGATGATGTCCGTATTTACAACTACGCCAGAACGCAAGCTCAAGTCCTGCAGGATATGAATGGAAATTAAATTTAATTTAATTTTACAAATTTTTTCTCAAAAATTAAACTTAAAAAGACGCAAGATGGATACGGAAATTGCGTCTTTTGTTTTTGTTTGTTTGTTGGTACAATTGATTTATGGAAAATAAGTTCAAAAATTCAGAATTTTTGCAATCATCCGAGTGGCGCAAGTTTCAGGCTAGTGTTGGCCACCAAACCTTTTTTCTTGAAAGTGAGGATTTTTTGGCGTCGCTGGTGGAGCATAAATTGCCAATCGTGGGGAAATACTTGTATTGTCCAAGAGGCCCTGTCGTGGAACTTGAAACGCAAAGCGTGGAGCGTGAAATGCAAAATGCAAGATCATTGGTGCAAAATATGGAATGCGGGATGCGGGAGTTGCTTGCATTGGCAAAAAAGGAAAAAGCTGGCTGGCTTCGGATTGAGCCGGAAAATAAAAAAAACTTAGAAATAATTGAAAACAAGGTAGAGATAAATGGAAATAAGTTGCAAATTGTCAGAGCGCCACATGATATGCAACCGAAAGAAGTTTTTGTGCTGGATATTGCCAAGCCCGAAGAGCAATTGCTAGCTGAAATGAAATCTAAGACGAGATATAACATTAAATTGGCGCAAAAGAAAGGGGTAGAAATACATGTAGTATGCAACATGGAACATGAAACAATACATAGAATACAAAATACCTGCCTACCGGACAGGCAGGCAAAATACAATCTACAAAATACATATTTGGAGGCGTTTTTGAAGTTGACCAAAGAAATGGCCAGCAGAAATGGCATCACCGCCCATCCGGAGAATTATTATCGCAAAATGCTTGAGATTTTGCCAGCGGAAATGCTGAAAATTTATGTGGCTGAGTATGACGGAGAAATTATTGCGGCCAATCTAATGTTGTTTTATGGAAAAACTGCAACTTATTTGCACGGAGCTTCTGGCAACATGCATCGCGCTATGATGGCACCATATCTATTGCAATGGCAAGCGATTTTGGATGCCAAAAAAATGGGATGTGAAAAGTATGATTTTGGTGGCGTGAAAATAGTGGACCATTGCGACCTCACCCCAACCCTCTCCTTTCGAAGGAGAGGGAGCAAGGGAGAGGTGAATTCCTGGAGCGGGATTACGGATTTTAAGCTTGGATTTTCGCCGCAAACGCAACCCATTGAATTTCCAGGTAGTTATGATATTATTCTTAGTCCTAGTAAGTACGGGATTTATAGGATATTACAGAAAATAAAAGGTTTTTTGGAGAAATTTCACAAGTAGAATTTTGAATTTTCAATTTTGAATTTTGAATGAATTTCCAATGCATTAATGTTTCAAACATTTTTTCATTCAGATTTTATTCAAAATTCAAAATTAAAAATTAAAAAATTATGCATAGTATTAAGGCGCTTTTTCCTCAACAAATTAAGAACTATTATCATCTTGCCCAAGCTATCTTGGCGAATATTTGGTATGGTTTTCCTGCCCGCAAGCTCCGAGTTATTGGGGTGACAGGCACTGATGGTAAAACCACCACCGTGCAAATGATTGCCGCAATTTTGCAAAAAGCCAATCGGAAAGTGGCGGTAGCATCAACAATCAATTTTGTGATTGATGGCAAAGAAGAAAAAAATTTGTCACACTATACGACAGAAGATTCCTTTGCCGTGCAGAAATTTATGCGTAAGGCTGTGGATGCAGGATGCGAATATCTCGTGCTGGAAACTTCTTCACATGCGCTTGATCAGCATCGAGTTTGGGGCGTGGCTTATGCTGTCGCGGTCATTACCAATGTGACGCGTGAGCATCTGGATTATCATAAAACGATAGAAAAATATCGGGCAGCGAAGAGGGAGCTTTTTAAAAAATTAAAAAGTAATTTTTTCCAAAACAAAAAACTTCGTTTAAAAACGAAGTTTTTTGTTTCTTTTGTGGACCCTAGCGGATTCGAACCGCTGTTACCGGGTTGCTTCGAAGCCTTTTGACGTTTTTCCGTGAACGCTTTTGCGAGCGTACCCACCTGGAGCGAGCAAAAGGGTTCTCTGAGTCCTGCGCCTTTGACCAAGCTTGGCTATCCCTGCGCGGGTTTCTCTATAATCAGTTTGATTTAAAAAATCGCCGTGCCGCTGGCATCTAC
>JBAXHR010000127.1:0-3279 GCA_037138835.1 Candidatus Moraniibacteriota bacterium
CGATTTGAATGAGGGTGTTGCCCGCGAGGCGGTTTTCTGCGACCCATTGGTTCAGTGCGGTGAGGTCCACGGGTCCGTAGGTTCCGTTGTCCGCACCTTTGACGTAATAGCGAATTGCATCCATAATAGTATCTCCGTTTATTAAGTTTTTAAAGATTACTTAAATCATAAGAGTGGCAAAAATAATGTCAATGATGTTTTTAGGATATTGACAAAATACAGCCAAAAATGCTACAATATTAAAGAAGTGGCAACGAAATTGACACATTTATGCTTGATATCCAGCAACTAAAAACTCTCGGTTTAACCGAAGATGAAGCAAAAACCTATTTTGCTTGTCTTTTGCTGGGCGAGACAACTTTGGCTCCATTGGCACGCAAAGCGGAAATGCCCCGTTCAACTGTCTATCTCGTGCTTGAACAGCTCACCAAGAAAGGACTACTCAGTGTGATCAAAAAAGGCAAACGAAATTTTTATGCCGTAAGTTCTCCAGGCAAGATTCGCGAAATAGCCTTTGAACGCAAGCAAAAAGCTGAGGAAGAACTCGATCTTGCCGATGCAGTAAGTCGAGAAGTGGCTAAAATGATGCTTGGTGGCACCAGGCCACAAGTGCAATACTTTTATGGTCGTCAGGGCTTACGCGCTATTTATGAAGACCTGCTTTCATCAGGCGAAACAGCAGATTATTACATTGGTTCCACCAAGGCTCAAATGGAAGCAGTCGGAGAAAAGTTCTTCAAAGATTGGATTCACCGTCGAGTTAAAGCAGGAATTTTTTCTTATGCTGTTCGTGATCGCAAAGAAGAAATGCCAGAACGAATCCATGCTCAAAGTCGCAAAATGCTCCGCGAAGTTCGCATTGCACCAAAAGAGTTTCGATCGCCACTTTGCCTAGCTGTCTATGGCAAACGAGTTGCACTCATTGCCAGTAAGACTGAAAAAATCGGCTTCATTATAGAATCCCAAGATTTCGCCGTAACCGTCAAATCCCTCTTTGATGTGCTTTGGGCGGTTTCCACAGCTGAATAATTTTTTCCAAAAAACTTTACATCAAAAAAAACACTCCGCTTGCGCGAAGTGTTTTCTGATTTTTATCTGCCGATAAGGCAAATTTGATTCAACAACTATTATTAGTAGCTGTTTCGACTTCCATATCCACCGCCACCATTGAAATCACGTCTTGGAGGACGAGCTTCCATTGGGCGAGCTTCATTTACAGTCAAAGTACGACCTTCGTACTCTTTTTTGTCAAGCGCTTCGATTGCTGATTGAGCTTCTGCATCAGAAGACATTTCAACAAATCCGAACCCCTTTGAGCGACCAGTCATTTTGTCCATGATAATGGTAGCTGAGGTTACGGTTCCGGCTTGAGCAAAAAGATCTCTTAGTTGGTCTTCCGAAGTTGAATAAGGAAGTCCACCAACATATAGTTTTGTTGCCATAGTTTTTTGCTTTTGGGCTAATTACTTTGTAAGGCGACCGCTCTCTTAATTTTTGGCCACAAAGGCAAAAACCAGTAAGACACTTACAATTAACTCTAGTATACAGGAACTTTACTGCTTTGTCAATGCTGAATTTTCCCCTGCCACATAACCAGTTGCCCAGCATATTTGCAAATTATATCCACCGGTCGGGCCATCGACATCCATAATTTCCCCAGCGAAATAAAGATTTTCAATCAGCTTGGATTGCATCGTTTTGGAATCAATTTCTTTGGTCGAAACACCGCCACTAGTGACCATCGCCTTTTCGAAACCGAATAAACTCTCCACAGTCATTTCAATTTTTTTGAAAAGCCCCACCAGCTTCAAGCGTTCCTGCTTGCTGAGCTTGCTGGCGTGCTTAGCAAGGTCAAGTTGCGAAAGCCTGAAAATCAGCTCCAACATTTTGGGGCTGGCAAAATCAGCCAGACAATTGCTCAAATTTTTGTGACCATTTTTTTCAAAATCATTTCTAAGAATCTCATCCACCTGCGCAAAAGAAAGCGTCGGTTTCAAATCCAGTAGCAATTTAACTATTTTGTCATCCTGAACTTGCCTGCCTGTCCGGTAGGCAGGTTTCAGGATCTTCGTTGCAATAGATTTATCATCCTTAAGTTCACAATTTTGACTCGAATTCGCAAAAACACGAGCGGAAATTTTACGACTGAGATTAAGTGCCAACGGCCCGCTCAGCCCATAATGCGCAAACATCAAATCCCCAGCCAAAGTAGCAATTTTCTTGCCAGCTTGCATCGCCGTGATTGAAACGCTGTGCGCCGAAAGCCCTTGTGCATCCTTGATAGCTTGCTCAACAATTGCAATCGGCACTAGCGATGGTTTCGGCTGGACAATTTTGTGTCCCATTTTTTCCGCCAATTCAAACCCCTTGCCAGTTGAGCCAGTATTGGGATATGATTTTCCCCCCATCGCCAAAATATATTTGCTGGCTGAAATTTCTTTTTTCTTGGTGATGATTTTGGTTATCCTGCCCCGTGAAATTTGCGGAGCAATTATTTCACTGGGGTCATTTTTTTCGAATTCCACATCCACCACTTCTTCGCCACTGAAAAAAGTCACTCCATTGGCTCGGCAATATTGATAAAGGGCATCCAACACATCTTGACCTTGGTCACTGACAGGAAAAACTTTCCCATTTTTTTCAACTTTGGTTGGCACTCCCCGTTTTTCAAAAAAGATGCGCACATTGCTAGGATTCATCCGCGTGAAAGCATTTAGCAAAAACCTACCATTCTTGTAGGCTTTCACCAATTCAGTCATTTCAGTTTCATTTTGCGTCAGATTGCAACGACCATTGCCCGCCATCAACAGCTTGAGTCCATAGCCCTCTTTCTTTTCTACCAATGCCACTCTTGCCCCTTTCTGCGCCGCCCTGCCCGCCGCCATCAACCCCGCTGGGCCACCGCCAAGCACCAAGACTTCAAATTGATCTTCAATTATTTTTTTTACCATATTCAAAGCTTTTTTTAAGATTTTATAGTATTAAACCGACTTTATAGTTTTAATTTTTACGAGCTTGTTTACTTTGGGGGACTTATGAGCGAGAGCGAGTACTGAGCGATTGGTCATAACTCCTGACCAAGAAGCGTGCCCCAAAAAGTAAACAAGCGAAGTAAAAATTACGACCTTAATCTCCAAGAATAATAATTTACATATGACCTATTTTATGCCTCTTTTCAAATTAAATTATATCATGACACGCTTTTAAAAATTTAGCAACACCACGTAACTATTCAGTTCTTTCCAAAAATGATATAATACCTATATAAAAACAAACACT
>JBAXHR010000128.1:0-3270 GCA_037138835.1 Candidatus Moraniibacteriota bacterium
TTAGGGAGGCTCGACCTCCTTGCAACCACCAGTAATTTAATTGATTCGGTATAAATTAGTCTTTCTTGAAAAATCCGCCTTGCTGGCGGATTTTTTGTTTGCCAAAAGCGTGAAAAAGAGCTATGATGTGGTTGCATGCTGGCACTTCGTGTTGATTTTGTGTTGGCTCTGAAATTAAAACTATTTTTTTCGAATTAAACTCAGAACCTTTTGTCATTTTTCTGAAATCATTAGTGTGTCATTCCCGCGTAGGCGGGAATCCAGGATTTTGCAATTCGATTGTGAATATTGTTGCAAAACATTATTAAAATAAGTGCCGTGTGCTAAAACTGGATTCCGGGTCCCTGCCTGCCGGTAGGCAAGAAGCCCGGAATGACAAATTTATTATTTAATTATTTATTATTTTTTAAAAAGCTAAAAACTAACAAGCTGAAAAGTTTACCCCGTGGTAAATGCCACTGGGGCTAATGCCTAAGAAGCTATAATATTATGCGAGAAGATATCTTGAAGGTGAAACTTGAAAAACTAAATCAACTTAGGGAGTTTGGGATGGAAGCTTATCCGGAAAAAACCCAGCGGACTTTTTGCAGTGTGCAATTATTGGAACAGTTCGACAAGCTCACTGCAGGCGACAAGCTCACTGCAGGCGACAAGCTCACTGCAGGCGACAAGCTCACTGCAAGTGATCAATTGCAAGTGCAAGAAATTATCATAGTCGGCAGGGTCAGGTCACTGCGTCCGATGGGTGGCAGTGCGTTTGCACATTTGGAAGATGAATCAGGAAAAATGCAACTTTTTTTGAACAAGGGCAATATGCCAGAAGAGTTGTTTAAGCTTTTTGTGAAAACCGTGGAGTTGGGAGATTTTGTGCAAGTTTCAGGAGAGTTGTTTTTGACCAAAACTGAGGAGAAATCACTCAAGGTGACAAACTGGAAAATGCTGAGCAAAAATCTGAGGCCAATTCCAACAGAGCATTTTGGAATCAAAGATGAGGAAGAGCTTTTGCGCCGGCGTTATCTTGACCTGATGCTAAATCCTGAAACCCGTGAACTTTTTCGCAAAAAAAATATTTTTTGGCAAACTATCCGCAATTTTTTGAGTAGGGACGGTTTTTTGGAAGTGCAAAATCCAGTCTTGGAACATACCCCAGGGGGCGCAGATGCTGAGCCTTTTATCACCCATCACAATGCGCTGGATCGTGATTTCTTTTTGCGCATTTCTTTGGAACTTTCCTTGAAGCGCTTGCTGGTCGGTGGCTATGAAAAAGTTTTTGAAATTGGTCGCGTTTTTCGCAATGAAGGCATTGACCGCCAACATTTGCAGGAATTTGACCATATGGAATTTTATGCCGCTTATTGGGATTTGCAAAAGGGGATGGAATTTTCTGAAAAGATGTTTCGCGAAGTGGTGCAAAAGGTTTCAGGTGGCTCCGTGACAAATTATGAAGGCGCCGTGCTTGATTGGGAAAAGCCTTTTCCGATTGTGGACTATTTTGACGCTTTTCAAAAAGAAACTGGTTTGGACTTGTCACAAGAAATTTCGGTGGAGACCTTGATGACCAAAGCGCAGGAGTTGGGGATTAAATATGAAAAAAATTATGGCAAGGGTCGGATGATCGACACAATTTACAAAAAAACTGTGCGCCTAAAATTGATTCAGCCTTGCTTCTTGGTGGGGCATCCTTTGGAAGTTTCGCCCTTAGCCAAAAAAGACCCTCAAAATCCAGCCAAAGTCTTGCGTTTTCAGGTTGTCGCTGGCACGGCAGAGCTTTGCAATGCGTTTGCAGAGCTGAATGACCCAATTGACCAAAGACAGCGTTTTGAGGCACAGATGGCTCTGCGCGAGGCTGGCGACGCGGAGGCGCAAATGATTGATGAAGATTTCGTCCAAGCACTGGAATACGGCATGCCCCCAGCGTTTGGTTTTGGGCTCAGCGAAAGGTTTTTTGCCTTCTTGATGGACAAATCAGTCCGCGAATGTGTGATTTTCCCACCGATGAAGGACAGAGAACAATAAACAAGAAACAGTGAACAATAGTCAAGATGCAATATTCAATAGCTAATAATAAGATTAAATTAATTATCAATATCATACTGAACTTGCCTGTCCGCCTTTGGAGGATTTCAGCATCTTCGTTGCAGTAAGGTTGGCGTGCTTAAGTTCGGGATTTTGGACTAAATCCAGAATGACAACTTGGAAGTAATTTAGTTGATTTTTATATAGGATATAAAATTATGATAGAAGAAATAAAAGGATGGGAAGAACTTTCGCGGGAAGAAATTTTTTACAAACATGGACGCGGAATAGAAAAAGTTGTCTTTAAAATGCCAGATGGAAAAAAGGAAGATTTTTATCTTAAGAAGGAAGCCCTATTTGTTTGCACCTTGGCGCTTACGAAAAAACAAGAGGTGATTTTAGTGAGGCAATTTCGCCCAGGGCCGAAGAAAATTTTGCTGGAAATGCCAGGGGGAACTATTGATGGTGATGAGGATTTAACCAGCGCAGCGGAAAGGGAACTTTTAGAGGAAACTGGTTATACTGGAAAAGTGCAATTTGTCGCAGAATCTTTTTTATGTGCTTATTCTACGGCGAAGAAATATTGTTTGGTTGTAACGGATTGCGAAAAAGTTGCCGAGCAAAAATTGGATGCTACGGAATTTATAAAAGTGGAAATTGTTTCTCTGTCAGAATTTAGACAGCTTTTGCGAAGTGGGCAAATGAGCGATGTGGAAGTTGGTTATTTGGGATTAGATTTTTTGGAGTTGCTGTAATTTTTTTAAAAATTTTTTATGAAAATCGTAATCTGCGGGAGCATGAAAGTTTCAGCGAAAATGCTGGAAGTTAGCGATGAACTTCAAAAATTTGGGCATGAGGTTGTTTTGCCACGGCATACGCAGGAGTACGCGGAAATGAAAACTTCAGATCACATCCATAACGAATCAGTGAAAAATAAAATTGAAAATGATTTAATTCGAGATTATTATGAAAAAATCAAAGCCAGTGATGCAATCTTGGTGATCAATTGCGATTTGAACGGTGTTGAAAATTATATCGGTGGCAATTCTTTTTTGGAAATGGGCTTTGCGCATGTGTTGGGCAAGAAAATATTTCTGCTAATGACATTCCAAATTCTTCTTTCAAGGATGAGCTTGTCGCAATGCAGCCGATAGTGCTAAACGGTGATTGGCAGAAATTGGGATAAGGGGTCATATACAAATCATGGTTCTAAGAAACTAAGTTGGAAATTTTTACCTCACTTGTTTACTTTTT
>JBAXHR010000129.1:0-3218 GCA_037138835.1 Candidatus Moraniibacteriota bacterium
AAGCTTCAGATGTGACGCGCACGGTGCAGGCTTATCGCTTGCTTTCAGCAAAAGTGAATTATCCTTTGCATATTGGCGTGACAGAGGCGGGCACAATTTTCAGAGGCACGATTGTTTCTGCTATCGGCTTGGGCATTTTGCTTTATGAGGGCATTGGCGACACTTTGCGAGTTTCGCTCACCGCTGACCCCGTGGAAGAAGTGAAAGTGGCTTGGGAAATTTGCAAAGCGCTGGGACTGCGAAAAAGAGGCATCACGATCACGAGTTGTCCAACTTGTGGACGCACGGAAATTGATTTGATTGCTTTGGCAAAAAAAGTGGAAAGCCAGTTGGCGTCAATTGACAAAGATTTGCATGTGGCGGTAATGGGTTGCGTGGTTAATGGGCCAGGGGAAGCACGGGAAGCGGATTTGGCGATTGTGGGTGGCAAAGGCGTGGGCTTGATTGTGAAAAAGGGTGAAATCCTGCGAAAAGTGGCGGAAAAGGATTTGCTGAAAGAATTCATCAAAGAAGTGAAGAAATTTTAAAAGCATAATTGCTTTTAAAATTTAATTACAAATAGCTAATGTCTAATTTCTAATTATTATTTTTCTTCAGTATTTTTGTATGTATTTTTCATTAGTTATTAGAAATTAGGTATTGGAAATTTAAGAGATATTTTTAACCTGTTAATTCGAACGAAATGTTACAAGATAAAGCTATAAATAATGGTATTCCCGTTCATGTTGCAATTGTGCCTGATGGCAATCGCAGGTGGGCAAAGGAAAAAGGTTTGGAGCCTTGGCAGGGTCATGAAGCAGGTGCGCAAAACACGGAAAAACTTTTGCGTAAAGCTTTGGCAATGGGCGTTCAATGTGTTTCGCTTTGGGGTTCTTCGGTGGAAAATCTCACCAAGCGTCCACTGTTGGAGAAAAAAGAATTGTTGAGAATCTATGAAGACTATTTTGCACGCTTGATCAAAAGCGCAGACATTCACGACAATCAAGTCAAAATAAATTTCATCGGCCGTTGGCAAGAGCAATTTCCTCAGTCTTTAAAAAAAATTATGGCTACTTGTTTGGAGGAAACCAAAAATTATTCCAAGCATACTTTGAATTTTTTTCTGGCGTATAGCGGGGATGATGAAATGATGGAGGCGATCAAAAAGATTGTCAAAACTGGCATTGCTCCTGAGCAAATTACGCCGCAACTTTTGAAGCAACATCTGATGACGGCTGAGTTGCCGACAGTGGACTGCCTGATTCGCACTGGCGGTGAGCCTCATTTGAGCGCCGGCTTTATGATGTGGGATGTCGCCAATGCGCAACTTTTTTTCTCGGAAAAATATTATCCAGATTTCGATGAGCAGGAATTTGAACTAGCAATCGAAGATTACAAACAACGAGGTCGGAGATTGGGAAAGTAAATTGTTATATATGGTCGAATTGTTACATTGTTACATTGTTATATTGCAGGATAGCTTAGGGTTCACGGATAAATTATTAAAAATAGTCTTGTCTTTGCGAGTTCGTCAGTAGGCGAACGAAGCAATCCAGGGCGTTGCTCATCTCTGGATCGCCCATATATCATCCGATGATATGGCAAGCATGCATTTCCGAGTACAGAAATGCTCGCGATGACAAGTTTCTATTTTTCGTACATTCGTATAATTTTGCCTGCCTGTCCGGCCTGCCTGTCCGGTAGGCAGGTAGGCAGGTAATTTCGTAGGAAATATAAAAAAATATGAAAAAGATTTTATTTTTATTGTTTTTGCTGGTGTTTCTGCCATTTAATGCCTTGGCGCAGGAAAAAAAGACGGCGGTTTTGTTTTATGCCAATTGGTGTCCACATTGCCAAAAAGTGGATGCTTTTTTGAAAGAAAAAGGTTTTTTTGAAAAATACAATATCGTGAAACTCAATTTTGATGAGAAAAAAAATCAACAACTTTTGGGTGAGATTTTTGCCATCAGGGCGCCCAAAAAATTGGACGGTTCAAAATCTGAAGCTGGCATTCCGGCGTTGATTGTGGATGATCAGCTTATTGCTGGCGATCAACCGATCATTACGCGATTTGAAAGTGCGATGGAAAATTCCAAGGGCACCGCACAAGAATTTTTGGCAAGTCTTGGGCAATCAAAAGTGGCGACAGTTGAAAATGCACCTGTCAAAAATGAAGTGCCAATTTTCGTGTTGCTGTTGGCAGCGCTGGCTGACGCAGCCAATCCTTGCGCGTTGGCCGTGTTGATTTTGCTTCTGGCAACCGTGATTTCCGCCAAAGGCAAAAACTCGGCGCTTCTTTCGGGCTTGATGTTTTCTTTGGCAATTTTCTTGTCTTATCTGCTGATGGGCTTCGGAGCCTACAAAGCTATTTCAGTTTTCAACATTGGCAAATATCTTTCCCTGGGGGCAGGAATTTTGGCAATTTTGATTGCGCTGGCAAATTTCAAAGATGTTTTTTGGTACGGCAAATTTTTCATTATGGAGGTGCCAATGTCATGGCGTCCAAAGATGCAAGAAATCATCCGCAGTGCCACCAATCCTTGGAACGCCTTCGGAGTGGGTTTTGTGGTCAGTTTATTCCTAGTGCCGTGTGCCAGTGGGCCGTATATTTCCATCTTGGCCAAGCTTGCAGAAAAAGTTGACCCTGCCAAAACTGTTTCCTTGCTGATGCTTTACAATTTGGTTTTTGTTTCGCCAATGCTGTTGATTATTTTGGGGATGTATTTTTTCAATGTCAAAATGAAAAAACTCCTCTTCATAAGCCTCCTCGTCTTAGCCTCATGCCGGGTCATGGCCCAGGAGCCGCCCGATTCTTTAAAAATAGAAAGGGTTGGCTGGAGTTATTATCAGAACGATTACCGCCTGCGGCTGTCGGACATGATGCAGATCACCTCGCACAACGACGAGGCCTGGTCGCAAATGTATTCGGCCCGGTCCAACTACTGGATAGCTACGATTTTCAGTTCTGGGGGCGGTTTCTGCATAGGCTACGCCATTGGGCGTTCGATTTACGGAAACCCGCTCAACATGACGCTGATCTATGTAGGTTGCGGACTGGTTGCTTTTTCTGTGCCCTTTACGGTAGGCTATTATGTGCACCTTAGCAAAGGTGTGAAGATTTACAATAAGGGACTGCCACCTCCCTCCACAACAAAGCTGAATTTCAAAGTCGGCCTCACCGGCAATGGCTTTGGCGAGCAGGGTTTTGCCAGTTCCGGGCGGGCCCACCATCAAAATGC